>NZ_JAUSCH010000123.1 GCF_030651595.1 Candidatus Oleimmundimicrobium sp.
CCTCGGCAATTAAAGAAACAAAGAGGAGGGCTAAGGGGTTTGTGGAGAAGGCCCTGGGGGCCATAGAGCTAATTGAAAATGACGATGTAAGAGGGTCACTTTGCTCTATTGGAGAGTTTGTAATTGATAGGTATCATTAAAAATGAAAAATGGAGAATGAAAAGTGAAAAACGATAATGAAGAAATAAGAACGGCAATTAAAAATTAAGAAAGTTTTTATCTGGAGGATAATCCTTTTGATTAAAAACATTTTAGAATTTTATCTTTTATTAGTTGGTTTTAAATTTTAAATTTTTATATATCATTCTACATTTTTATATTTTATTTTTTAATTTGCTGGAAGCTGAATTGGAGGTTTGCATGATATTAAAAGCTAAGTGGGTTTTGCCTGTAAATAAAAAACCAATAGAAGATGGGGCAATTGTTGTTTCCGGTGACAGGATTGAGGCTGTTGGAAAACGCAAGAAGCTTGAAAAAAACTATCCTGACGAGAAAATTAAGGATTTTGGTCAAGCTGTGCTTATGCCGGGATTTATTGACGCGCATACACATTTTGAATACAGTGCCTTTAGGGGGCTTTGTGATGATTTGCCTTTTACCCGTTGGAAGTTGCAAGTAACAGAGAAAAGCGAATGTCTTACAGCCGAGGATTGGTTTTTCTCCGCTGAGCTTGGCGCGCTTGAAGCAATTGGGTCAGGGATTACCTGCATCGCAGATATTACAGATACAGGCGCAAGTCTTCAAGCTTCAAAAGAAGCAGGTCTTCGGGGAATTATATTCAACGAAGTAATGGGCATGGATAACTCAAAAGTAAATCAGATAATTTCAGATGCTAAAAAAAGGGTATCTTCTTGGCAAGCGGAAACCAAAGGAACAAATCTGGAAATAGGAATTTCTCCCTATTCCGTTTATACCGTATCACCGTCTCTTTTTAAAGCTGTAAGCCACTGGGCAAAAGAGGATGGGCTCACGGTTTGTTTCCATCTTGCAGGCTCTTCTGATGAATATGAATTTGTTAAATATGGTGCCAGTCCTTTAGCTACTTCTTTTTTAAAACAAATGGGCTGGAATGACCTTCTTTGGCAACCAATGGGAGTTAGTCCGGTGAAATATGTTGAGCAGTGGGATGCGTTTGAGTCGGGGAAAGTAATCGTCGTTCATTGTATCCAAGTTAGCGATGCGGATATAGATATTTTAAAAAAATATGATGTTTCCATCGTTCACTGCCCGAAATGTAGCGCAAAGCTGGGGATGGGAATTGCTCCACTCGATAAACTTTTTCATCAGAATTTTAAAGTAGGTATAGGCATGGATAGTCCCGCGAGCAACAATACAATAGATATGTTTGATGAGATGAGAATGGGACTTTTACTTCAACGAGGCTTGAATAAAAAAGTAGAGGGATTATCGGCGGAGAAATTTGTCAAGATGGCCACCCTTGGCGGAGCACAGGCTCTTAGAATTGATTCTCAAGTTGGTTCTTTGGAAAAAGGTAAAAAAGCTGACTTAATAGCAGTTGATATCTCTCATGCCCACCAGAGTCCCGTACGTGACCCCTACTCAACTTTAGTATATACTGCGAATCAAGAAGATGTAGTATTCACTATGGTTGGAGGGAAAGTTCTTTATGAAGGAGGGGAACACCTTACTCTTGATAAAGAGAAAATATTGGCTATGATTGAGCCGGTAAGAATGAAGCTTAAGGGTTAAGGGTTTATAAAATTTATGCAAGAACGAGGCATGGTTGTCGAAATAAAAAAAGACAAAGCCATAATTGAGATTGAACGGTCTGCGGCATGTAAAAGTTGTGGCATGTGTTTGGGGGGAAACAACAATAAAATGCGCATTGAGGTATTAAATCAGCCGAATGCCGAAGTTGGTGACAGGGTGAGTCTTGATATTCAGCGCAGAAGTGTTCTTATTGCTTATTCAACAGTTTTTTTGCTTCCTCTGTTTTTTTTAGTAAGCGGTTTCTTTTTAGGCGAGTTTCTGGTTAACTCTTTTAGCATAGGACTCGACCCGCAAAACTTCGGTTTTTTTATGGGTCTGATTTTTCTTGGGATTTCGTACTTGTTAATTAGAAAAATAGATACAAAAGTGGCATCCAACAGCCAATTTGAACCTCATATTAGTCGTGTTTGGAAAAAAAATTAACTTTATTATAGGAGGAGATTTATTTGAAAGATGATGAATTATTTAAAGATGAATCCGTTTCAGGCAAGAAAAGTGCAAAGAAAAAAACAAAAAGTACTTCTTCCAAGCAACAAAAGCCCTCACAAGAATTCGATATAATGTCTCAAAATATAGGATTGGTTTGGGCAGTTGCTTTAGTTGTGGTTGCATTTATTGTTGGTTTTTTTGTAAGAGGATTGTTTTTACCAACACAAACTGCCGATGAGCCGTCAATGCAAGCTCCTGCTCTTACGGAAGAGCAGATACAGAGCGGTGAAATGCCAGCTGGCCATCCACAAGTTGGTGCTGAAATGCCAATAGAAGCTCCTTTAACGACCGGAACAACTCCAACTTCAATGGTTGAGGTGGAGGTTGGGGCAGAAACTACTGCAACTCCTTAATTTAATAAAGGTGTTTTATAATGATAGATAAGACTAAAGTTTCATTGATAAACAAACTTATTGCTTTAGGAATAGCTGTTTTGTTTATAGCTAGTTTTTTGGGCGGATTTGCTTATCTCGTGAATTCACCCCAGCAAACTCAAAACTCAGTCGATCCACAAGAGCTTAATTTTCAAAATGAAGCGGCCCAAATAGGAGCTTATTTGGAGGAGAACCCAAAAGATGTTCAAGCTTGGGCTGAGCTCGGAAACACTTATTACGATAGGGGAGCTCAAACTGAGGATTTAAATATGTTTGCGGCGGCTATTGATGCATATAGAAGGGCATTAGAGCTCGACCCAAACCAAAATGATGCGCGTACTGATATGGCTTTGGCCTATCTTTTTATGGGTAGCACCGAAAAAGCCATTGCTGAATTAAAAAAAGTTCTGGAAAATGATCCCAATCATGTAAATGCGATTCTTGATTTAGGTTACGCCAATAAAGTTGCGGGCAATCTTTCTGAGGCCGTCAAATTTTGGGAGAAATTTTTAGAAATTGCTCCTCAAGATCATCCCAAGAGAGCGGATGTAGAAAAAGGCCTGGAAGAAATTAAAAAAGAGATTTCAAAAACAGAGAAAGATACGACTGAGTTAGAAAGTGGCAGATAGCAGATGCCTGCCCGCCGTTGGCGGGGCTAATGGCAAATAGCAGATAGTTAAAACGGAGAGCAGGGAGCATAGAGATTAGAGCGGAGAGCAGAAAATTAGAATTAAGGATTAAAAGATTAAAGATCAATTCTTCTCCGTCATTGCGAGTGACCGAAGGGGGAAGTGTCTGCTAAGTGTGTAACCTTTACAAGAGTAATGGGTAAAAAAGAGAAAGGTCATTACCTGGTACAGGGCTATGCCAGGTCTAATGACGAGGGGCCGAAAGCGACAAAGCAATCTCGATATATAATATAGATTTCTAACCAATAAAAATTAACTGGGTGATTTTATGAAATTTCAAGGTAAAGCACATAAATATGGAAGAGATGTAGATACTGACGTTATAATTCCAGCGAGGTATTTAAATACTTCTGACCCTAAAGAACTTGGGAAGCATGCTCTTGAAGATTTGGATGCGGAGTTTGTCAATAAAGTTTCTCCTGGAGACATATTGGTTGCGGAGGAAAATTTTGGTTGCGGTTCTTCAAGAGAGCATGCTCCGATTGCAATAAAGGTTGCAGGAATATCTTGTGTGATAGCAAAATCATTTGCCAGGATATTTTACCGTAATTCAATCAATATGGGTCTTCCGATTTTGGAATGTCCGGAAGCCGTAGATGGAATAAATGCCGGCGATGAAATTAAAGTTAATATTAATTCAGGGGAGATAACAAACTTAAGCACTGGAAAAGTTTTTAAAGCTATGCCTTTTCCTGATTTTATCCAGGCGATAATAGAAAAAGGCGGTTTAATAAATTATCTTAAAAGTAAGGTAAAAACCCGCGTTTGTTAACGGGTAAGGGGGCGGATTGATTCGTGGGTAGAAATTATAAAATAGGGGTAATACCGGGAGATGGTACTGGTCCAGAAGTTGTAAGAGAAGGTTTAAAGGTATTGGAGTCGGTAAGCAAGAGATGCGATTTTACTTGTGATTTAATTAAATATGATTTTGGTGGAGAAAGATATTTGCGAACAGGAGAGGTTCTTTCCGACTCAGCCATAGAAGAATTTAAAAAACTTGATGTCATTTATTTGGGGGCAATTGGTCATCCTGATGTAAAACCCGGAATTTTAGAGAAGGGTATTCTTTTAAAAATTCGTTTCGAATTAGATCAATACATAAATCTTCGTCCTATTAAATTATATCCGGGCGTAGATACGCCTTTAAAAGATAAAGGGGTTGAGGATATTGATTTTGTTGTTGTTAGGGAGAACACAGAAGGTCTTTACGTGGGCGCGGGGGGATTTTTAAAGAAGGGGACTCCCGATGAAGTTGCTGTGCAGGAAAGTATAAATACCCGCAAAGGTGTGGAAAGATGTATAAGATATGCTTTTGAGCTCTGCAAGAAACGAAACAAAAGAAATAAGCTTACTCTTTGCGGAAAGACAAATGTTTTAACTTATGCTTTCGATTTGTGGGAAAGAGCTTTTAACGAAGTTGCAAGAGAATATCCTGGAATAAGTACAGATTATGCTCATGTTGATGCGGCTTGTATGTGGTTTGTTAAAAATCCGCGATATTTTGATGTGATAGTAACTGATAATTTGTTTGGAGATATTATCACTGACCTTGGCGCAATGATTCAGGGTGGAATGGGAATAGCGGCTGGGGGTAACATTAATCCCGAAGGTGTTTCTATGTTTGAGCCAATTGGCGGCTCTGCTCCAAAATATACCGGTAAAAATGTGATAAATCCTCTGGCAGCAATATGTGCAGTTCAAATGATGATGGATTGTTTGGGGGAAAAAGAAGCAGCTAACTTGATAGAAAAAGGAGTTATTAAGGTAACTAGCGAAAAATTAAAAAGTTTATCTGCGGGAAAAATGGGATATACTACTGCTGAAGTCGGAGACATGGTTGCTAACTACGTTAAGGAATAAAGGGTAACGGGGATATAGGGTAAAGGAAAGTAATAGAAAACTAAACCCCTCAACCCAAACTTAATAATATATTGGCGGTTAAACTAGATAAGGAGGGTTCTAAAGAATGGCAATAACCGAAGTTGAAAAGATATGGATGAACGGAAAGTTGGTTAAATGGGCCGATGCAAAAGTCCATGTATTAACTCATGCTTTGCATTACGGCACGGGGGTGTTTGAAGGAATTCGAGCATACGAAACAGATAAAGGTACGGCCGTATTTCGCTTAACTGATCATATTAAGCGGCTTTTCAACTCTGCAAAAATTTATAAAATGGATATTCCTTATTCAATGGATGAAATTGTTGAGGCAGTCAAGGAAACAATTAAGGCAAACAATATTAAAAGTTGTTACATAAGACCAATTATTTACAGGGGATATGGCGAAATGGGTCTTTATCCCATGAATGTTCCTGTTGACGTATCAATTGCGGTTTGGCCTTGGGGAGCTTATTTGGGCGACGAAGGCATAAAGCATGGTGTTAAAACCTGCATATCTTCTTTTCAAAGAATTTCTCCCAACGCTCTTCCGCCAGCAGCCAAAGCAACAGGACAGTATATAAACTCAATTTTAGCAAAACTGGAAGCGGAAGATTCAGGATACGACGAAGCGATATTGCTTGATCATCAAGGTTTTGTTTCAGAAGGCCCCGGGGAAAATATATTTTTAGTAAAGGATGGGATTATTTATACGCCCCCAACTTCTGCCAGTGTTCTTGGAGGAATAACTCGGGATTCAGTTATGGATATAGCGTGTGATATGGATTATCCGGTTATTGAGGAAAATATTGTTCGCTCGGATTTATACGTTGCAGATGAAGCTTTCTTTACCGGCACCGCGGCTGAAGTTGTGCCCATTCGTGAGGTTGATGGTCGGGTTATCGGTGATCCCGGTGAAGTTACCAGGGCAATTCAAAATAAGTTTTTCTCGATTATAAATGGAGAAGAAGAAGAATATATAGATTGGTTGGAGTTTGTTTAGAAATTAAGGATGCAGGAGAAAGAGTTAAAAGAGTAAAATAAAACTTGAAACTCATAAGGTTTTTAACTTCTTTTTTGTACGAATTTGAAGGTGATTAGGATGGCTAAGCAGGAAGTAAAGTTATACGATACTACACTTCGCGATGGGGCCCAAAGGGAAGGGCTCTCACTTTCGGTTGAGGACAAACTGAAGATTACCACTAAACTTGACGAGCTTGGAATTCACTACATTGAGGGTGGTTGGCCCGGTTCTAATCCCAAAGATGTTGAATATTTTAAGCAGGTAAAAAAGCTCAAATTAAATAATTCAAAAGTGGTTGCATTTGGAAGTACACGGAGAAAAGGTGTTTCAATAAAGGATGATAAAAATATTCAACATCTCATAAAAGCCGGAACAGAAGTAGTATGTCTTGTCGGAAAAAGCTGGGATGTTCACGTTACTTATGTTTTAATCACTACTTTAGAAGATAATCTTCAGATGATTGCCGATTCAATTAAATATCTGAAAAAGCGAGGGATTCAAGTTTTTTTCGATGCCGAGCATTTCTTTGATGGATACAGAGGCAATCCCGACTACGCGCTTAAAACAATAAAAACCGCTGAAGAAGCCGGTGCTGATTGTATTATTTTATGTGATAGTAATGGTGGTTCAATTCCAACGCAGATAAAAGAGATATTTAAGGAAGTAAAAAAATACATAGATACACCTCTTGGTATTCACGCTCATAATGATTCGGGTTGTGCTGTGGCAAATAGCTTAGCTGCTGTTGAGGCGGGAGCTGTCCAGGTTCAAGGTACCGTAAACGGTTATGGAGAGCGTTGCGGTAATGCCGACCTTGTGTCGATTATTCCCAACCTTGTTGTTAAAATGGGAGTTTCTTGTATTCCTAAAGATAAACTGCAGATGTTATCCGAGGTATCTTACTATGTAAGTGAAGTGGCCAACATTGTTGCAGACCCCCATCAACCCTATGTTGGAGAGAGTGCTTTTGCTCATAAAGGTGGCATTCATATAAGTGCCACGATGAAACAGAAGGGAGCTTATGAGCACGTAGATCCAAGTTTAGTGGGGAATCTTCAGAGAGTGTTAATTTCTGATCAATCAGGGGCTGCTGCAATTGTTCATAAAGCAAAAGAGGTTGGCATAGACCTCTCGGATCGGCCTGAGCAAGTTATGACTATCTTAAGGAAACTGAAAAAGCTTGAGCACCAGGGCTATCATTTTGAAACAGCTGATGGTTCTTTCGAAATATTTTTAAGGAAAAATACGGGTTCATATAGGCCTCTCTTTAGACTCGAGAGTTACAAGATAATTGTTACTCGTTTAGATAAGGGTCATCCAAAAACAGAGGCGGTTGTTAAAATATGGGTTGAGGACAAGAGGATAGTTGAGCTTGCTGAAGGTAATGGCCCGGTTAACGCTTTAGACAAAGCATTAAGAAAAGCAATTGCTCGGATATATCCTGCTTTAGAAAAGATAAGTTTAACCGATTATAAGGTGCGAATTATAAATGCAAAAAAGGGTACAGCCGCGGTGGTTCGTGTGCTTATCGAATCCACTGATGGTGAAAATACTTGGGGTACTGTTGGGGTGCATGAAAATATAATAGAGGCCAGCTGGGAAGCTTTGGCAGATAGCATAGAACATGGATTCAAATATAAGAAAAGCAAGAGTAAGAATTAGTAGATGGAATATAGAGTATGGTCTAAGTCAAAAGAAGAGTATAGGATATTCAGCTCTCGGCCGTCAGCTGCCAGGATGAGCATAATGAGAGTGAAGAGTAAAAAATAAAAAGAAGGTCATTGCGAGCGACCGAAGGGAGCGCGGCAATCTCAGAAAAGGGCAGTCAGGAGTCAACCGCTTCGCTGGTCAAAAGTCAAGAAAAAAAGCTGGGGTCTGGTAGCTGGCAACTGATAGCTGATTGTGGGTGATTTTTTGAAAATAATTCGGTTCTCCTTTGGCTCCAAAGTGCAATACGGGACGTTAAACGGCGAGCTTGTTAGAGGAATTCATGGAGACCCGTTTGAAAACTTTAATATAACGGGTGATGAATTTTTACTTGGCGAAGTTGATTTATTGCCTCCCGTACAGCCATCTAAAATTATTGCTGTAGGATTAAACTATAAAAATCACGCTCGTGAATTAAAAATGGATATTCCCGACGAACCAATAATTTTTATAAAACCCTCAACCTCTCTAATTGGACCGAATGAAAAAATAATCTACCCTGTAATGTCAAAACAAGTGGACTATGAAGCTGAATTAGGAATAGTTATTAAAGATAAAATAAGAAATGTATCTAAAGAAGAAGCTGCAAAGCATATTCTGGGATTTACGTGTGCAAATGATGTAACGGCAAGGGATTTGCAAAAGAAGGATGTTCAGTGGACTCGCGCCAAGAGTTTTGATACTTTTTGTCCGATTGGGCCCTGCGTGGAAACCGAAATTGATCCCAAAAATCTTTCGATTGAACTTTTGCTTAATGGGGAAGTTAAGCAGTCCTCAAATACTTCCAATATGATTTTTGATATTTATTTTCTCGTGAGTTTTATCTCTAAAATTATGACGCTTTTCCCGGGTGATGTAATCATAACAGGAACTCCACCTGGAGTCGGTTCCATGCAAGTTGGAAATGTAGTTGAGGTAAAAATTGAAGGAATTGGGACTTTGAAGAATACCGTTGCTAGTAAAGTTTGATGTGAGATTTTAAGATAAACAATTGTAAAAGAGCTGCTCTTATTATATCCAACTCGTTTTTATGGATCTAAATCTACAATCAAGAACTGAAGCGGTTGCCTATTTCTTCAAAGAAAATAACCCTTCAGAATAGTCACCCCTTTTACCTGCATCAATTGTAGGGGGTACTAGGAATCGTAAGACCCGTATCGGGAAATCATACCCCCTTTTTTTCAAATTCATACTTTTGACCGATACCCTTTTTGAGTAACCTTCATTAAAATATAACTAAATTTTTCTTTGCTTTGAAAAATTTTTATAAAAAAGAAGGAATTCAGAGAGAAAATAATTAATATCATTAAAAGTTTAGCAGGGGGGGTTGAACTCTTCTTTTAATTTCACCAGATATAGTTTTTATGGGGACGTAATCATGAGAAAGGGTTTCAGATTAGGTGTGATTTTTGGTATCATTCATTTTAAAGTTAAAAATATCTTAGATTTAAAATTTATTTTCTGGAGAAACTATTGGAAAAAGGTAAACCTGTCACAATAACTGTTAAAGAAATTCAAGGAAAAGGCGTGTGCTCATACGGGCTCAAGCCCGGTGATTCCTGGGTGGTTTCCAGTGAAGAGATTCCGCCGAAAATGTGCGCCTGGGCTTTTCAGGCAATGTTTCCTTTTCTTACTGTTTTAAGATTTGGCGGAAAATTTCCCTGGGAGGAAGATAAAAACAAAGCCATTGTTTGCTGTCCAGACCCCCACAACCCTGTCGTTTTCGAGCTTGAGGTAAAATAATTTATTTAATTTTTTCTACTTCGGTATCATCAATCAAATCCTATGTTAAAATTGTTTTTGTTATCGTAAACATTGGAGGTGTATCTAATTGTCCATAGATAAGCGCTTAAAAAACAAATTTGTTGATGATTTATTTGATGCTATTTCTCTCCTTAAAAATCGTAAAGAATGTTATCAGTTTTTTGAAGATATCTGCACGGTGGGTGAGATTAGGGCAATGGCCCAGAGATTTGCCGTTGCTAAAAAATTGGATGGCGGGGAAATTTATAGCGATATTGTACAAGAAACCGGAGCAAGCACAGCAACTATTAGCCGGGTAAAGAGATGCCTAAATTACGGAGCAGATGGATACAAGCTTATTATTGAGAGACTAAAAAAGTAGGGTAAAGAAAAATTGGAAATTGAAGATTGAAGATTGGAAACTTTAAATTGAAAAACGAACAAACTTTTCCAATTTGGTAATTGAGTTAAGGGTCCAAGCAACAGATTTAGCGGGATGAAAAGAAAGTAAATTTATAATTTAATATTTGCATTTTTCATTTTACAATTAGTCGTCTGGTGACTGGCAGCTACGGGTTGGAGGCTAAAACATGCCTGATTTTGTTCACTTACATACACACTCAGAATATTCACTTTTAGATGGGGCGGCAAGAATTAAAGATTTGATTAACCGTGCCAAAGAACTTGGTATGCCCGCATTAGCGTTAACTGATCACGGCGTTATGTATGGCGCCATAGATTTTTACGAAGCCGCCAAAAAAGCAGGAATAAAACCTATTATAGGTTGTGAAGTCTATGTAGCCCCCCGTAGTAGATTTGATAAATCGTCTAGAAAAGAAGATCATCCCCACCACCTGGTTCTTTTAGCTGAAAACAATGAAGGATATAAAAATTTAATGCGTCTTGTTTCTCTTGGTTTCTTAGAAGGATTTTATTATAAGCCCCGGGTTGACAAAGAGCTTTTAAAAAAGTATCACCATGGCTTAATAGCATTAAGTGGTTGTATAGGTGGGGAAATTGCCAAATTAACATTGAAAAAAAACGCAGACAAAGCAAAAGAGGTAGCGCTCAATTTTAAGGAAATTTTTGGTGATAAAAACTTTTTTCTTGAAGTTCAAGACAACAATCTGGAAGAGCAAAAAGTGGTCAATGAGACCCTGATAGAAATTTCAAAGGAATTAGATATTCCCCTTGTTGCTACGAATGATATCCATTATGTAAAAAAATCGGACAGTATGGCCCAAGATGTTTTGCTTTGTATTCAAACCGGTTCTTTTTTTGAAGATGAGGACAGACTCAAATTTAGCGGCAATCAGTATTATCTTAAATCATCAAGTGAGATGAAAAAACTTTTCTCAGATATTCCGGGAGCCATTGAAAATACGGTAAAGATAGCTGAAAGATGCAACGTTTCAATTGATTTTAATCAAACATTGCTTCCTCATTATGAGGTGCCGGACGGATATACGTTGGAGTCCTATCTTGATAAATTAGCGAGAGATGGTGTTAAAAAAAGATATCCGGAAATTACATCAGATATTGAGGAGCGGCTAAATAATGAGTTAGATGTAATTAAAAAGATGGGATTTGCAGGTTATTTTCTCATTGTTTGGGACTTTGTTAAATTTGCTAAAGACCAGGGAATCAAAGTGGGCCCTGGTAGAGGAAGTGCTGCTGGAAGTATTGTTTCTTACGCATTAGGGATAACTAACATAGACCCATTAAAACATGGCCTTCTTTTCGAACGTTTTTTAAATCCAGAAAGAGTGAGTATGCCTGATATTGATATTGATTTTTGTATTGAGAGGCGTAGTGAGGTTATAGATTATGTTAGTCAGAAATATGGCAACGAAAATGTGGCTCAAATTATTACTTTTGGAACGATGGCGGCTCGTGCTGCAATAAGAGATGCGGGACGAGTTTTTGGTGTTCCTTATGGGAAGGTAGATAAGATGGCCAAGCTTATTCCGGAAACTCCTGGAATTACCATCGAGGAAGCTTTGAAATTATCTCCGGAACTGGCACAGGAATGCAAAAATGATGAACAAGTTGCAAAAATCATTGAAATAGCAAAAGCATTAGAAGGTTTGGCAAGACAAGACTCAATTCATGCTGCCGGGGTGGTGATTTCACGTGGTCCTTTGACTGATTACACACCAATTCAAAGAAAAGGAGACGCGGAAACTGTAACTCAATATCATATGGACGCCATCAGAAAGATTGGTCTACTTAAGATGGATTTCCTGGGTCTTCGCACACTGACTGTAATTGACAATGTTTTAAAAATTATTAAGCGTACCAAAGGTGTAAATATTGATATTGGCAACATCCCGCTTGATGATGAAAAAACATATAAAATACTCCGAAAAGCTGAAAGTGTTGGGGTGTTTCAGCTTGAGAGTTCGGGGATGAGAGGTCTCCTTAAAGATCTTAAACCCACAAATTTTGAGGATATAGTCGGTCTGTTGGCCTTGTATCGTCCGGGTCCGCTTGGCAGTGGAATGGTTAAGGATTTTGTGGATAGAAAACATAATCGGGCCAAAGTTGAGTATCCTCATCCATCTTTAGAAGGATTACTGAAGGAAACGCATGGAATTATTGTTTACCAAGAACAGGTAATGCGTATAGCGAACGTTATGGCAGGTTTTAGTATGGCGGAGGCCGATATTTTACGATCGGCAATGAGCAAGAAAAAACCTAAGGTTTTGGCTGAACAAAGGGAAAAATTTATAGGAGGAGCTATCTCAAAAGGGATTGACACAAAGGTAGCAGGCGACGTTTTTGATTTAGTGCTTCATTTTGCAGGTTATGGTTTCAACAAATCGCACAGTACTGCTTATGCCGTGGTTGCTTATCAAACTGCTTACCTAAAAGCAAATTACCCTGTTGAGTTTATGGCGGCTCTTCTTACGAGTGTTATGCACACAAAGGATAAAGTCCCTCGGTATATCAGTGAGTGTAGGCAGCTTGGAATAAAAGTCTTGCCTCCGGATGTAAACGAAAGCTTCTCAGGGTTTACGGTAGTTGGTGATTCTATAAGATTTGGTCTTGCTGCAGTAAGAAATGTTGGGGAAGGACCCATTAAAGCAATTGTTGAAGCTAGAAAAGAAGGTGGATTTTTTAAATCTTTTCGAGATTTTTGCGAGAAGGTTAACCTTGGTGTAATTAACAAGAAGTGTTTAGAGGGTTTAATTAAAGGTGGCGCTTTCGATTTTTGCAAAGTTTCCCGAAGAGGACTTATGGAAACAATGGAACAGGTAGTTGAGGCCGGGCATAGGAAACAAAGAGATAAAAAAAATGGTCAAATTACGCTTTTTGAAATGAATGACAAAGAAAAAGATGTATCTGTAGATATTTCGAAAGATATTGAAGAGTATCCCAAAGACGAGCTGCTCTCTTATGAAAAAGAAATGTTGGGCCTATATGTTAGCGACCATCCTCTCTTAAGGGTAAAAGATGTTCTTAAAAATCAGGTCGATTTTTCTCTGAACGATCTTAAAGAGAAGAAAGATGGAAGTATAGCTTGGATAGGAGGGTTAATTACCAGGATTAGCCGTGTTACAACGCGAAAAGGGGAAATGATGGTCTTTATGACTTTAGAAGACTTAGAAGGCGAAGTAGAAGTTATAGTATTTCCCTCTATGTATCAAAATAACAGCGATTTAATTAAAGAAGATAAAGTAGTTCGCGTAAAAGGAAAAATTGATATAAAGGAAAACGAGGTTAAGGTTATAGCTTTAGCGATAGAGCCGCTAAATATGGATTTTGATAAAACAGAGACGATTTCTTCTGTTTATATAAAAATAAACTCCGATAAGTTTACAAAAAAATTGTTTGAGTGTCTTAAAAGTATTTTAAAAGCGCATGGAGATGGTCCGTCGCCTGTTTTCTTACAGATTGTGAGCGGTAAAAAGATTACCACGATGAGACTGGGCAAAAATAATGGGGTTAAAATTGGAGGAAAGTTATTTTCGGAAATAAAAGAACTTTTGGGCAAAGATGCTGTTTTTGTAAAACAATTAAATAAAGCCCAGTAGATTCATTAATAAGTTTTTGGTATTGACAACTAAGAAACGGTCTGATACCATTTTACTGTATTAACATATTAACATATTAAAGGATTTGATTGAAATGGATGGTAGAAACTCTTTTGTCTCTATTCCCAGGGGCCTTCGAGATATTATGCCTACTGAGGCAGAAGGAAGAAGATTAATTGAAAATAAGTTAAGAAAAGTTTTTGAAAGTTGGGGATATCGGGAGATTATTACCCCGACATTTGAATTTTTCGATAACTTATCAAGCGAAGCAGGAAGAATCATTGAAGAAGAAATGTTTAAGTTTTTCGACAGAGACGGAAGCCTCCTTGCTCTTCGTCCTGAAATGACGATTCCCATTGCCAGAGTCGTTTCTCAACGTATGCAAAATTCCCGTTTTTCGCGTTTATATTATTCGGCAAATGTTTTTCGTGAGGAACCAGCTCAGCGAGGGCAACAGCGAGAGTTTTATCAGGTTGGTTTGGAGTTTATTGGAGGCAAAGGGGCCTATGCTGACGCAGAAGTTATCGGGGTATTAATTGAGTCATTACAAGCAGTTGGTCTCAAAGATTTTCAGGTTGGAATAGGACAGGTTGATTTTTTCAAAGGAGTTCTTGAAGGAACGGGCATGTCTTCTAAATCAATAAAAGATATCCAATCTCTTCTTGTTGAAAAAGATATGGTAGAACTCGAGCAAATAATTAGCCAGAGCTCTATTTCTTCTAAGGATAAATCCAAAATTATTGAGATACTATCTCTTTGTGGTGGTGAGGATATTATCGAGAAAGTGAAACCTTATGCTAATAACGCTCGTTCGAAAGGAGCACTTGAAAATCTTTCCAATTTATATGAATTTTTAAAATCTTATAGTCTTGAAGAGTTCATCACATTTGATTTTGGAATTGTGAGAAACTTTGAATATTATACAGGTGTTGTCTTTGAGGTCTATGTTCCTAATCTTGGATTTCCATTAGGAGCAGGAGGTCGATATGATAAGCTCATTTCAGAGTTTGGAATAGATAAGCCGGCATGTGGTTTTGCCTTGGGGCTTGAGCGGTTGCACATATGTCTTAACGAGCAAGGAGTGCTTAAGAAACAAGAAGGGCGCAGGGTACTTGTATTTTCTACCCAAGATCTCAATAAGATGTTTTTAGCGGCCAAGACATTAAGAGATAAAGGGTTTCAAGTTGAAAGCGTCCTTGAACTGTCTTCTTTTGAAGATTGTTGTTCTTTGGCGCAAGAAGCCGTTCGCTGGGTGATAAACGCGGATAATGCTCCAAAGTCGGTTGAGATCTTTGATTTTCAAACTAATCTTAAAAAGGTATCTTCTTTATCGGCAATTGAAGGTGAGATGGTATGAGTTATTTAAAGATTGCCCTTTCTAAGGGAGCAATTTATGAAGAAACTTTGAGTTTATTTAAAAACGCCGGTTTTGATATCTCTGAATTGAGAAAAGAATCGAGAAAATTAAGGCTGGTTAATGATAATGAGAAAATAGAATATATATTAACACGTCCTTTTGATGTTCCAACTTTTGTTGAGTATGGTGCTGCCGATCTTGGTATAGTTGGAAAAGATGTTTTAATGGAGACAAAAAAGAAGGTTTTTGAGTTGCTTGACTTGGGCTACGGAAAGTGCAAATTTGTTTTAGCTGCTTTATCTAAAGAAAAAGATGATATAGAGGAAAATTACAAACATCTTGGACAAGTTAGAGTAGCTACAAAGTTTACTAAAGTAGCTGAAGATTATTTTACAAAACAAGGGGTGCAAGCCGAAATAATTAAACTACATGGTTCGGTTGAACTTGCGCCCATAGTAGGTTTAGCCGATGAAATAGTCGACCTTTCCTCAACCGGAAAAACACTTGCTGATAACAACCTGATTATTGTGGATGAAATTGCGGAATGTTCAGCTCGTTTAATTGCTAATCATGTGAGTTACAAGATAAAATCTAAGGAAATTAACGAGTTTTTAGATAAGGTAAAACAGGTTAAAAGGAGCAGTAAATGATTATCATAAAGGAAATATCATCAACCATAAAAGATGAAGAGCTGAAAAAGCTTTTTCCGTCTCGAATTTTAGATGAGTCGAAATTGGAGATTGTTCAAGAAATAGTAAATAACGTTAGAAGAAAAGGCGACTCTGCGTTGCTGGAATATACAAGAAAGTTTGATGGGATTAATTTAAAATCTAACCAGCTTAAGGTAGGCAAAAAGGAATTTGAAGAGGCATATGGTTTAGTCGATAAAGAGTTTAATTCCGCTTTGAAGTTAGCGAAAAAGCGTATTGTCGCATATCATGAAAATCAAAAAATCGAATCATGGTTCACAACCGAAGAAGATGGTGTTTTATTGGGGCAGCAGATAAGACCAATTGAGCGTGTTGGTATATATGTGCCCGGCGGCATGGCTTCGTATCCTTCCTCAGTTTTAATGAATGCAATTCCCGCTAAAGTCGCAGGGGTGAGCGAAATAGCCATGTGCGTGCCTCCCGATAAAAATGGCCGTGTCAACCCATATACTTTAGTTGCCGCGTGTGAGGTTGGTGTAGACGAGGTCTATCGAGTGGGTGGAGCGCAGGCTATAGCGGCCATGGCTTATGGCACCGAGACTATAAAAAAAGTTTATAAAATTACGGGTCCCGGGAATATTTATGTAACGCTTGCCAAGAAGTTGGTGATCGGAGAGGTCGGTATTGATATGCTTGCTGGTCCAAGTGAAGTGGTTATTTTGGCTGACGGTAAAGCCAATCCGGCTTATATCGCTGCGGATATGCTTGCGCAAGCAGAGCATGCTCCCGATGCTACATCTGTTTTAATTACCACTTCTTCTCAGTTAGCGGAGAATGTCAATGCTCAATTGGATGAACAATTGGAGTACATCGGAAGAAAAGGCATAGCCGAGAAATCTATAAGAAATTTTGGAAGAATATTATTGGCGGATTCGTTGGGAACAATGATAAGACTTGCTAATTTTATTGCTCCCGAGCACCTTGAGATAATGATTGAGAAACCGATGAGCATACTTGGTGAAATTAAAAACGCGGGGGCTATATTTCTCGGTGCCTATACTCCTGAATCGGTTGGAGATTATGTTGCGGGTCCAAATCATATCTTACCAACTTCAGGCACAGCTCGTTTCTATTCGCCGCTCGGAGTGTATGACTTTATTAAAAGGTCTAGTGTTCTTTCATTTACAAAAGAAGGGCTCAGGGAAGTTGTCAGCGCTCTTGAACTTATAACTAAAGCGGAGGGGCTCGATGCTCACGCGAGGTCTGCAAAGATAAGGGTTGAGGAAAGTGATTGATTTAGTTGAGTCTCGACCAGAACTTGATAACCTTAAGTCCTACGCTCCTTTAGAAGAAAACGCTCGGATAGTTCTTTCCGCTAACGAAAGCCCCTTTAATTTATCTGAGTCGTTAGTTAAAAAGATAAAAAAGGAATTAAACAGCTTTGCGTTTAATCGTTATCCAGACGCATTGGCAAGTGGACTGAGAAAAAAGCTCGCTGTTGCATATGGGGTATCAGATGAAAACATTGTTTTAGGAAATGGCTCTGATGAATTAATTCAGTGTTTACTTCTCGCCTATGGCGGAAGTGGCAGATCTATTTTAACTTTTGAGCCAACTTTTTCTATGTATAGTATTGTCTCACAAGTAACGGGAACTCAAGTTTATGAACTTGATAGAACCGAATTGTTTGGTATTGATGTTCCACGGGCACTTGAGGTTGTCAGGGAATTTTGCCCTACACTTATTTTTCTGTGCAATCCCAATAATCCCACCGGAAATATTCTTTCCAGCGATGAGATAGAGTTATTTTTAAAAGAAACAAATGCGCTGGTGGTAGTAGATGAGGCTTATGCGGAATTTAGCGGTCAAACGGTTATTCCCCTTCTCTCTAAATTTCCAAATCTTATTGTGTTGAGAACTTTTTCAAAAGCCTTCTCTTTGGCGGGAATAAGAATTGGTTATATGGTGGCTTCTTCTGGGATTACTGAAAATGCGCTTAAAGCAAAACTCCCTTATAACTGTGACGCGTTTTCGCAAATGGTTGCAGGTTTGGCTTTTAACGAAAGAGAAACTTTTAAACTTCAGATTAAGAAAATAGTAAGTGAGCGAGAAAGAATCATTAAAGAGCTCAGTAAAATAAATGGGGTTACTCCGCATTCATCTGCGGCCAATTTTGTCTTAATTGAGATAGAAAAAGAGGCGATTTGGGTTTGGAAAAAACTTTTGGAAGCAGGTATTTTAGTTAGAAATTTTAACGAGTCACGCTTAAAAAAATATTTGAGGGTTACTGTTGGAACCGAAGAAGAAAATAACTTATTTTTGAAGATGCTTAAGGAGATAGTAGATGCTAGATAAGTTACAAGAAGATTATGTTGAGGTTGTATCCAATTTATTGGTTAAGAAAAGTGCATTAAGATGGTTTAAAAATATTGACAGTTTAGTTCTTGATATTGATGGGGTAATTCTAGATGTAACATCCTCTTTTAGACTGGCAATAAGCAAGACGACTCAGTTTTATTTTGAAAAAATTCTTAAATGGCCCGGCAAAGCCCTTCTTATAACTCCGGAAGAGACTCAACTTTTTAAATTGGTCGGTGGTTTTAATAATGATTGGGAACTAACTTATGCTGTTGTTATTTTTTACTTAAGTAAATCGGATTTTTTGTCGAGTTACAATTTAAACGTTTTGCGTAAAAAAGGACGAAGTTTGCAAGAGTTTACTGATGAAATTAAAAGGTGTGGTGGCGGACTTAAGTCTGCCGAAAAAATTGCTTTATCTGGTTTAAAAGATAAAGAAAGGATAAAATCACTTTGGAATAGAAATCTTATTAAACAGATTTTTCAAGAATTTTATGCTGGCGTTGATTGGTGTAAAAAGTTGTATGGGTTTGAACCTGTTTATATAAAGAAGAAAGGTTTGCTCAATAAAGAGGAAGTTATTATTGATAAAAAGCTGGTCAAACAGTTTTATCCTAAGGTTTCAATTATTACCGGGCGAACAAAAAAGGAAGCTGAAATTGCTTTGGAAAGAGCGGGTTTTTTAGATATTGTGTCTTTCGATAAGATATTGAGTGATGACGGAGGTATTCGTAAACCTAACCCGAAATTATTGCAAGAATTGTCAAATAAAATGAAAACTAAAGTTGGGATTTACATAGGAGACACTCCTGATGATCTTGAGATTGTAAATAATTTTAAAAAATTGAATCAAAAAGAGATGTTTTTATCTTGTATAATATTACAAAACATTGAAGAAGCTAAGAGATTTATTAAAGAGGGAGTCGATATTCTTGCTAGAAAGGGAAACGATGTTCTTGCTGAAATAAAAAGTTAAAAAAGGAGGAAAGAGATGGTTCGTAACAGCACTATTACGAGGAAGACGAAAGAGACCGATATTCAAATTGAGCTTAATGTTGATGGTCAAGGAAAAGCTGATATCTCGACGGATATCCCATTTTTTGACCATATGTTGGACTTATTAGCCAGACACGGTCTGTTTGATTTGGAGATTAAAGCTAAAGGTGATTTGGAAGTTGATGCTCATCATACTGTTGAAGATGTAGGTATCTGTCTCGGTCAGGCTTTTCGCGCCAGTCTTGAAGATAAAAAAGGGATAAGAAGGTTCGGTTATTCGTTAGTTCCAATGGATGAGGCACTTGTAATGACATCGGTAGATATAAGTGGTCGTCCCCATCTTTTTTTTGACGTTGATATTCCTGCTGAGTACATCGGTAATTTTGATACATCATTGGTGATAGAGTTTTTACATGCCTTTGTAAATCATTTTGCCATAACTTTGCACGTGAAACTTTTATCAGGGAAAAACGTTCATCATTGCATAGAGGCGGTTTTTAAAGGATTGGCAAGAGCAATTGATATGGCTACTCAAATTGATTCTCGAATCAAAGGTGTGCCTTCTACTAAGGGAGAGATTTAACAGTAACTTAGTAGTTTAGAGATATGGGGACATAGAAATCAAAAAACAATGTATTTGTGTTGCTAAGGAGCTAAGAAACTAAAAATGATTGTAGTAGTAGATTATGGTGTTGGAAATTTAAGAAGTGTTCAAAAAGGTTTTGAAAAAGTTGGTTATAAGGCAATTATTACCGCAGACAGGGATATATTGGATAAAGCGGACGGGATTGTATTGCCCGGAGTAGGAGCATTTAAAGATGCAGCAAATGCTTTATCTAAATCAAATCTTGGTGAGGCGATAAAAGAAGGCATTGCTAAAGGGAAACCTTTTCTTGGGATATGTTTAGGGTTGCATCTTTTATTTACACAAAGCGAAGAACACGGGATAACGCAAGGACTTGATATAATTCCGGGTAGAGTTGTGAGTTTGCCTTTAAGCGTAAAAATTCCTCATATGGGGTGGAATCAAATTAAAAAGATTGTGGATGCTCCGGTTTTAAATGATATCAATGATGGTTCATATCTCTACTTCGTCCACTCTTATCACGTTGTTCCTGACGATAAAAATATTGTGGCAACCACCACTAATTATGGAATTGAGTTTGTTTCGAGCATATGGAAAAAGAATATTTTTGCATCACAATTTCACCCGGAAAAAAGCAGTAAACTTGGCCTGAAAATATTGAAAAAATTTGGGGAGGCGACGGGATGATAATTTATCCGGCAATTGATATCAAAGCAGGAAGATGTGTGCGGCTTTACCAGGGGCAAATGGATAAGGTTACGCTCTTTCCTGAGTATCCAACAGAAGCAGCAAAAAGATGGGAAGCTGCAGGAGCAAAATTTATTCACGTTGTGGATTTAGACGGTGCCGGATCGGGTGAACCAAAGAATATTTTAACGCTTGAACAAATAATTAAAAGCGTGAATATTCCAATACAGTTCGGCGGTGGTATAAGAGGGATGTATACAGTGAAGCAGCTTTTTAATCTTGGGGTTAGCCGTATAATTTTAGGGACAGCTTTAGTAAATAATCCCGATTTGCTTGCGGAAGCTTGTGCGGTGTATCAAGGTAAAATTGCCGTTGGGCTTGATGTAAAAGATGAGTGTTTAGCCATTCATGGATGGGAAGAAAAAACTGACATAAATGTAGTTGATGTGATAAATGAGCTTGAGAAAGTTGGTGTTTCAAGAATTATATATACTGATATTTCAGTTGATGGGACGATGCAGGGTCCGAATATAAAGGGAATTAGGTCAATTGCTAAAAAAACAAATATTCCTCTCATTGCTTCGGGTGGAGTGTCAAGCATTAAAGATATTAAAGCTATAAAGAAATTAGAGAGTTTAGGGGTTGAAGGTATAATTATTGGAAAAGCTCTTTACTCGGAGGCATTTACTTTAGAAGAAGCGATAAAGGTTGCTGAGAAAAATGTTGGCTAAGCGGATAATTCCGTGCCTTGATATGAAAGAAGGCAGGGTAGTTAAGGGTGTAAAGTTTGTAAATTTACGGGATGCCGGAGACCCTGTTGAGCTTGCTATTGCCTATGATGAAGCAGGAGCGGATGAACTTACTTTTCTTGACATAACGGCTTCTCACGAAAAGCGTGATATTATGTTTGATGTTGTTCGGCGCACATCGGAGAAAGTTTTTATGCCTTTTACCATAGGCGGAGGAGTAAGAACCGTTGAGGACATAAGGATGGTTTTGGAAAATGGGGCCGATAAGGTTTCCATAAACACAGCGGCAATTGAAAATCCTAATCTTATTCATGAAGCTTCAAGAAAGTTTGGAAATCAGTGCATTGTAGTCGCGATAGACGCAAAATCAGTCCCCGGCTCACAGCCACCAGCTTCCAAGAAAGCACTCCCCACTCCCGACTCCCCACTCCCGACTGGTAGGTGGGAAGTTTATACACACGGAGGGCGAAATACAACTGGTTTGAATGCGGTTGAATGGGCTAAGAAGGTTGAAGGCCTTGGTGCCGGAGAAATTTTGCTTACCAGCATGGATAGAGATGGTACTAAAGCCGGTTATGATATCGAGTTAACAAAAGCAATTACAAGCGCAGTAAATATCCCCGTAATTGCTTCAGGTGGAGCAGGAAAACTTGAACACTTTTTGGAGGTAATAGTTGAAGCGGATGCCGACGCTGTACTTGCGGCATCGCTCTTTCATTTCGGGGAGTTGAGCATAAGACAGGTTAAAGAATATCTTCGGGATAACAATATCCCTGTAAGATTTTAAATAAAGGAGGTAAGAATGTCGCAAACAATAGCTGGTCTCGTCTTAATATTTATAATTGGTATTGTTGTGATGTTTGGAGCACGTTACTTGTTTATGAGGTCAATGGAGAAATCCTCTAAAGAAAGACAAGAGAAAGAGAGAGATAAGACATGAGTGAAAGAGATATAATTGTTTCTGTGGCTACCTTTGTTCTCGTCGTTGCATTTGTAATTGGAGCGGGATTGATTTTTAAGATGATGAGGCAACATAAAGTAGAAGCACATTATGAAACTAAAGAAAAAAAAGGGAAGAAAGAATAAGACTATGAAAATTGAAGAATTTAAATTTGACGAGAAAGGTTTAATTCCGGCGATAGTTCAGGATTATCGCACAGGCGAGGTTTTAATGCTTGCCTATATGAACAAAGAATCAATAAAAAAGACGCTTGAGACGGGGCGAACCTGGTTTTGGAGCAGGAGCCGTCAGCAGTATTGGTGCAAGGGTGAAACTTCAGGGAATGTTCAATATGTAAAGGAAGTAAAATACGATTGCGATGCCGATACTCTTTTAATCTTGATTGAACAGGTTGGAGTGGCTTGTCATACTGGCGAACGCTCCTGTTTCTATCGAAACATAACCACCAGCCACCAGCCACCAGCTACCAGGGGAAAATTACCGATTGTTTTTCAGGAGCTTTATCAAGTTATCCTCGATCGTAAAAAGAAAATGCCTGAGGGTTCATATACCGCAAAACTCTTTGAAGAAGGACAAGATAAAATACTTGCCAAAATCGAGGAAGAATCAGATGAAGTAATCGACGCCGCAAAGAATAAAGAGAATTCTGAAGTGGTTTGGGAAATTGCCGATTTACTCTATCATCTTTTGGTTTTACTGGTTGATAAGGGAATTTCTTTGGAAGAAGTTGCAGGAGAGTTGGAGAAGAGAAGGAAGTAGAAAATCAATTTTCGTCATTGCGAGACGAAGTCGAAGCAATCTCGTTTTTAACTATAACGGCTGAATTCCTTTTTTTTATTTATTCAATTATTTCTTTTTTGTAGGTTGTTTTCGGCTCTTGATTCAAGCGTTTTTCCTCCTCGCTTTACTCCTCAGTGGCGACCTGCAGAACTCATCCGCTGTTGGCGGATTCAAACAGCTTCGGTCGAAACCCCGCCTCGTCAATTGCTTGTCGGCGCTTTCATATGTTGCCTACAAACAACCCACCCGGATTTTAAAAATCAAAATCAATAAAAAGTTCTTTTGATTTTACTAAAGGCTAGAGGCTAATGGCTGCTTCTAATAGTTTTCCTGGAGGCTGACGACTGGTAGCTGGTAGCTGTTTTTAAATGATATGGTAACTAAACAAAACACCGTGCTCATATGTTTACCCGTCGCAGGAGGGTCTGCCCGCCTCTGGAGGGTTGCTGTCTACCCAACCCACGAGGGGTTTAAAAAAACCAATAAAAAGCTTTTGTTTTTGATTTTCCTGGTAGCTGACGGCCGGAGGATAGAGTCTGGTTTTGCTCCTGACTCCCCGTTTGCCTGCGCCTATGATGCCGCTAGGCATTGGCGGGCAGCTTAACTAAGAGACTCCCGACTGATGGGCTTATGGCTGGGAGCTGATAGCTGATTGCTAATGGTATTTTGTTTTAAAAATTTTTAATTTTTAATTCTAGTTCTACATTTTTCGTTTTTAGCTTTTAATTTGAATTTACTTCCCACTCCTCACTAACAGATTGCAGGACTTTCGGTTAATCAGCACGAATCATAATATAAGTTTTGGCCAACTATCGTGTGAGGTCCTTTTTGAACCCTAAAACTCCATTTAAAATATTTCTTAAAGTATTTATGTCACTTTTCTTTGGGGGTATATTTTATGCTGACTGGCTGGTTGCTTTTCTTTTGTTTCTCAAGGCAGATAGTTCCTTTTTAGAAATTATTGGCTGGTTGTTAGCGCCCGTTGTTACCGCGTTGGGTTTTACGGTGGGAATCAAACTTTTTGATTTTTTGGCCAAAGAGAAAAAAGAGAAGTTTTTTCATATTTACAAATGGCCTTTAGTTGGGTGTGTAGTTGGCGCGGGAATTGTTTACTGGTTTGGGCCAATGCTTATCGTCTTTTCCATGCTCGTGTTTGGAGCAATAAGTATTTTTATAAGAGAAGTGCTTTTGGTTAGGAAGGCGAATTGAAACTTACAAGTCTATAATTTTTGAATGGAAATCCTTGTTTTATTGGAGCGCTGGGAACAAAAACGCGAAAGGAGGCAATGAGTTTGGATGTAGTAATTCGCACAGAGGGCTTAACCAAGTGCTATGGTAAAACTCTTGGCATAATCGACCTCAATTTTGAAGTCAAAAAGGGCGAGGTTTTTGGCTATCTTGGGCCAAATGGCGCAGGCAAAACAACAACTATAAGAATGCTACTCGATTTTATTCACCCGACGCGTGGCAAAGCCACGATTTTCGGTCTGGATACGCATAAGGATAACGTTAAGATTAAAAGGCGTGTTGGCTATCTTCCCGGAGAACTTGAGCTATATAAAAACCTTAAAGGTGGGGAGTTTTTGCGTCATTTTGCTTACCTGCGGAGTGGTGTCGATTGGAAATATGTTCAAGAGCTTGCCGAACGGCTTGATTTCGATATGTCAAAGCCGATTCGCTCTTTGTCATCGGGAAATAAGCACAAAGTTGGCCTCATTCAAGCGCTTATGCACAAGCCGGAGCTTTTGATTTTAGATGAGCCAACCGTGGGTCTTGACCCTTTGATGCAGCAGGAGTTTTATCGCATGATGCACGAGGCCAAAGAGCAAGGCCAAACCTTATTTATCTCATCGCATATTTTACCTGAGGTTGAGAGGATATGTGACCGAGTTGGATTTATCAGGCGCGGCAAGCTAATCAAGGTTGAAGATGTTTCAGATTTAAAGAAACACGCATTCCGTCAAATTGAGATTCATTTTGCAGGCCCTGTTCCGAAAGAGGAATTTGAAAACCTTTCTGTTGTTAAAGATGTAATGGTAGAAGATAGTATATTGCGATTTACGGTTGCGGGCCCTTTAGATGCTGTCGTCAAGACGGCCGCGAAGTTTGAGGTAGTAAACGTGATAAGTCACGAACCCAATCTCGAGGATATCTTTCTAACCTACTATGGGGGTGACGAAAATGCTGCTTCGTAATATCTTTTTAAAAAATCTACGTGATAGGCGCAAAGCTTTATTTTGGTGGAGCTTCGGCATGATTTTATTTGCCCTTTTTATTTGCGCATTTTATCCGACCGTCCAAGAAAGTGCCGCGGAATTGGAAACCTACATGGCAAATATGCCTGAGGCGCTTATAGCGGCATTTGGAGGGACCGGTAGCAATATTGCGTCACCCGAAGGGTATTTAAATGTGGAGTTTTTCTCCATGATGCTTCCGATGATGTTCATAATATATGCCATTGGGTTTGGTGGCGGTGTGATTGCGGGGGAAGAGGAGGCCGGAACACTCGACTTATTGCTTGCAAATCCCATTTCTCGTTGGCGGGTTTTACTGGAAAAGTTTTTGGCTATGGTTGCGGGGATGACCATTTTAAGTTTTATGTCATGGCTGGGACTTGTAGCCGGCGCATATGTCTATGATATGAATATTGGTCTCGGACAGTTGGCAGCGGCAACGTTTAGCAGTGTTCTTTTAAGTTTCAGTTTTGGAGTTATTGCTTTGGCCGTAAGTTGTTTAACCGGCAGGCGCGGGATAAGCATGGGCATTGCAACCGCTCTGGCTGTTGGAACATATTTGCTTTATGTTTTGGCGCAGGTTGCTGAACCATTGGAAAAGTACCAGAAACTATCGCCATTTTATTGGCATCTGGCTCCCAACCCTTTGGCCAATGGCCTGAAACTTGGCAATATGGCGGTTTTCATCGGAACAATAGCCGTATTTCTAATAATTGCTCTCATTGCTTTCCAGCGTCGCGACTTGGCGGTTTAGAAATTAGTTAGTGAAATTAGCATAAAAAATGAGTTAAATTTCTTAACTCACCTATTTTTTTTTAAGGCTCGGTTTAATTGTCGAATGGAGAAATATAAATAAATAATCGTAACTTTTTCCTTATAATTGCGTTTTAAATAGCGAAAATAAAAAAGAGAGGAGGGTTAGGTTATGAGAAAGATATTAACGGTGTTTTTGGTAGTTTCATTGTTTGTTATGGTTTTTGCTCCAGCTGTTATGGCTCAAGATGAATCGGTGGAGCCGGGTCTTACCCCGGATAGTTCTTTTTATTTCTTGAAGGTGTGGGTTGAAGAATTTCAGCTTATGTTTACTTTTAGAGCTGAAAATAAGGTTGAGCTTTTAAATAAGTTTGCTGAAAAAAGAATAGCTGAAGCTCAGAAAATGATTGAGAAGGGTAAAATAGATCTTGCTGAGAAGTGTCTTAGTCGGTATGAAAAACACCTCAATAAAACTCAAAGTATCATTGAGAAATTAGGTAATGAGGAAGTTTATATGAAAGTTGCTGAGGCAACTTCAAAGCATGAAAGAGTTTTAAATGAACTTCTCGAAAAAGTTCCTGAGAGGGCCAGAGATTCAATCGAGCAAGCGATAGAAGTTTCTCAAACTGGACACAATAGAGCAGGAGAGGCTCTACAAAAAGTTCTACAAAAGAAAATTCAAATTCAAGAGCAAAACGAAGGCGAAGAAACCATGATTAAAACAGAACAACAGACAAAAACGCAGACAAAAGAGTGTATCGAGGATTGCGAAGAAGAGTGCGAGCAAATACAGGAACGTACCGAAGAGCAAATTAAGGAACAGCTAATGAAAGATAAAGAAACAAAGCAGTAAATAATATAACATAGTGTTATGTAGGTTAATACCTACATTGGTTAATGTAAAGCAGTAAAAACCGCCACCAAATTTGGTGGCGGTTTTTATCTGAACAAAACGACATTTTGTGGTGCTGTTATTTTTTACCGTTATTCCGACGATAGAGAAAATTGCTAAATTATTAAGGTTGGTTATAATTAGAAAGGCAAGAAGGTGTTTTGAGGGGAGGTTTTTTTAATGATAGAGGAACGATTGGAAAAAATGGTTCATTCTACGAAAATTTTTCTCTCTGGGGTTGGTATTGGTTTTGGCTGGGGTGCAGTGACGGGAGCTTTAACCGGAATTTTAATTGGAGTTTTAGCAGCCCCTAAAACTGGCAAAGAAATGCGAAAAGACCTTAAAGAAAAAGCTGAGGATTTTATGGAATCGGGCAAAGAAGTTTTTGAATCTAAGAAAGCGAGTATTTTGGAGAGCGTTGGAAAGAAAACAACGATAGGTTACGAAAAGATTGATGAAGCGTTAAAAGAAAAGATTAAAAAGGACGAAGAAGTAAATAAAGAAATTTAACTGCAGAGAAACTTGTTTTTATTGACTTGAAATTCTATTTTTGCTAAAATTTTTAACAGTTTAAAAAGAAGAGCCTGTGAGGAAAACTAGTAACCAAAGCTGACTGGCTTCAGAGAACCGGGGTAGCTGGGAACCGGTGCTAAAAGTTTTGGTGAATGGATTTCTGAGGTGCGAGGCAAAATTCTATTTATATGGAGAGTAGCTAAGCCGGAGATTCCACCGTTAAAAGGAACGGGGGTATATTTTTTATTTAAAAAAGTCGTACCCTGTCAGAGATTCCCACCAACTGGCGGGAAAGAAGAGTGGTACCGTGGAAGTTAATCTTTCGCCTCTTAAGAGGTGGAAGATTTTTTATTTTTGGAGGAAAAATGTATTATCCGAATTTTGATGAGTTTAAAAAAATAGCTGTAAATCACAATTTAATCCCAGTTTACCGGGAGATAAATGCAGATATTGAGACCCCTGTTTCAGCGTTTCAGAAACTTGGGGCGAGCGAGTGTTCTTTTCTGCTTGAGAGCGCTGAAAAAGGGGAACGGTTTGGCCGTTACTCATTTCTTGGGTGTGACCCGTATCTTACAATTCAATGTGAGAATGGTTCAGTTTTTATAAAGAATGGGGAAAAAGAAGAAGTTGTCAAGCTTAAGAATCCTTTGGATGCTATCAGAGATGTTATTTCAAAATTTCGTCCGGCTGTAACTCGAAATTTACCGCCTTTTTTTGGCGGAGCAGTTGGTTATCTTGGCTATGACATGGTCAAATATTTTGAGGATATTCTCCCGCAAACTGCTCATAATGACCTTTATTTTCCGGAAATGTCATTCTTTTTTACTGACACAATTTTAATTTTTGATCACTTAAAACACACAATTAAAGTGGTGGCAAATGCTCATTTAAGTAAGGACGCGATGTTTTCATATAATAAAGTAATTTGCAAAATTGATGCCCTTATCGAGAAACTTCAAAGTTCTTTACCGAATCGCTCCAAATTTACAGGGAAAAAGAGTTGTCAGATAACTTCAAATACCAGTAAAGAAGATTTTATTATCTCTGTTAAAAAAGCAAAAGAATATATTAAAGCGGGGGATGTTCTTCAGGTAGTGCTTTCGCAGAGATTTTCTACTGAGATTTCATCAGACCCATTTGATATCTATCGTGCTCTCAGGAGAATAAATCCTTCTCCTTATATGTACTATCTAAAGCAAGGAGATGTAAAAATTATCGGTTCCTCCCCTGAATCTCTTGTTAAAGTGTGTGGGAATAAAGTTTTTACATGTCCAATAGCCGGTACTCGTCCACGTGGTCAGGATGATAAAGAGGATGATGAATTTACAAAGAGCTTATTAGAGGACCCGAAAGAGCGAGCAGAGCACATTATGCTCGTTGATTTGGGAAGAAATGATGTTGGTCGAGTAAGTGTGCCGGGAACAGTTAAGGTTGATGATTTGATGTGTGTAGAGAAATATTCTCATGTTATGCATATTGTTTCTACTGTCACAGGTCAACTTGAAAGTGAAAAAAACTCATTCGATGCACTGCAAGCAATTTTTCCTGCCGGGACGGTTTCTGGTGCACCAAAGATAAGGGCAATGGAAATTATCGATGAGTTGGAACCAACGCGAAGGGGTCCTTACGCTGGTGCTGTAGGTTATTTTAGTTATTCTGGAGATTTGGATTCATGTATAACCATTCGTACAATTATGGTGCATAAAAACAAAGCCTATGTTCAGGCAGGAGCCGGTATTGTATATGATTCGGTTCCTGAAAATGAATACCAAGAGACAATTGACAAAGCAAAAGGGATGATAAAAGCTATAGAAATGGCGGAAGAGGGACTCGTTTAATGAATAGTCGGGAGCGGGAAGTCGGTAGTGAGTAGTTTGGGAATAGGGAGCAAAAAAACAGGCAGGTCTCGCTTCGCTAGTCAAGAGTCAAAAAGGATGCTCTGGAGCGTCATTACGAGGAGCGTAAGCGACGAAGTAATCTCAAGGGATTGGGCCCATACTTCGTTCGCAATGATAAACAAGCCAACAAGCTTTTGGCTGATTGTTGAAAGTGGAAGGTTGGAAGTTAAAAGGGTATAGGACAAAGGGTAACGGGTATAGGAAAATTTTTAAAACCAAAAAAACAAATTTACAATTTAATATTTACAACTTGCATTTTACAATTAGTTGCCAGATAGCTGGCAACTAACGGAGGTTTAAGAATGATTTTAATGATAGATAACTATGACTCGTTTACATACAATCTTGTTCAGTATTTTGGCGAGCTTGGGGCGGATTTAAAGGTTTTTCGTAATGATAAAATTACGCTTGCCGAAATAGAGAACATAAATCCCGACCATATTGTTATTTCTCCAGGGCCCTGCACGCCAAACGAAGCTGGCATTTCTATGGATTTAGTTAAAAATTTTATGGGGAAGATACCAATTTTAGGAGTATGTTTGGGTCATCAGTCAATTGTTCAAGCTTTAGGCGGAAAGATTATAAGAGGGCTTTATCCGGTGCATGGAAAGACCTCAGCAATCTATCATGACGGAAAAACAATCTTTAAAGATGTTGAAAACCCGTTCATTGCTACTCGTTACCATTCGTTGATTGCCGAGGCGAAATCTTTACCGAACTGTTTTGATATTTCTGCCAGGACAGATGATGGAGTAATTATGGGAGTAAGACATAAAGAATATTCCTTGGAAGGAATTCAGTTTCATCCTGAATCCATATTGACGACAGAAGGGAAGAAGATACTGGCCAATTTTTTAAAATTGTCAATTTAATAATGGGAAGCGGGTAGGAAATAGGTAGTAAGAAGTAATTAATTAAATTATCAACTTCTAATTCCTAACCATCAACTTCCAACTTAAAGGAGGTAAAAAATGATAGTCGAAGCAATTAAAAAGTTAATAGAAAAAAGGGATTTAACCAGAGAAGAATCGAGAGCGGTAATGGACGAAATAATGAGTGGTCAGTCCCACGATGCTCAAATTGGTTCATTTTTGACGGCGCTCAGGATGAAAGGCGAAACTATAAATGAGTTTACAGGTCTTGCTGAGGGTATGATTGCGAAGGTAGCTCAGGTAAGTCCCAAACATAAATTTGTTGTGGATACGTGCGGTACGGGTGGCGATTTTTCCGGGACCTTCAATATTTCGACAATTTCTGCTTTTGTAGCCGCTGGAGCTGACGTTTGTATTGCTAAACACGGGAACCGTTCTATTTCAAGTCGCTGTGGCAGCGCTGATCTTTTAGAAGCTTTAGGGGTTTGTGTCACGCTTACCCCGGAGCAGGTGGCTAAGTGTATTGACGAAGTCGGAATAGGTTTCATGTTTGCACCAATGTTTCATCCTGCAATGAAGCATGTGATGCCCAGTCGCAAAGCAATGGGGATTAGAACGGCTTTCAACGCTCTTGGCCCCTTAACTAATCCGGCAAAAGCTCCGGCTCAGATAATTGGCGTATATAATGAAAAGTTAACGGATATTTTTGTTCAAGTTTTAAGTAATTTGGGAACCAAACATGCTCTTGTTGTTCATGGTGCTGATGGGCTTGATGAACTTTCAACCACAGGGCCAAGCAAAATTTCCGAGTTAAAAAACGGAGAAGTCAAAAGCTATAAAGTAGAACCCGAGGAGTTTGGTTTAAAAAGAGCCAAGCCAAGCGATATATTGGGCGGGGACGTTTCTGAGAACGTTTGCATAGCCAAGGCGATTCTTAATGGAGAAAAGGGTTCAAAACGGGACATTGTCTTATTTAATTCCGCGGGTGCTATTTTTGTTGGTGGTAAGGCGAGCAATTTGAAAAAGGCTGTAGAACTTGCTCAAAAGTCTATCGACTCGGGAGCTGCCCTTAAGAAACTTAATGAGTTGGTGGAATATAGCCAAAAGTTAAGTCGGGAGAAACATTAAAAAGCGTAGAATTTGGAATGGATTTATATGAAAACAATTTTAGAAAAGATAGTTGAAGACAAAAAAGAAGAACTTAAAAAACAGAAGAAAAACTTGCCACAGGAGTTTCTAATTGAAAAAATTTCCGGCTTGCCGCACTCAAGAGATTTTAAAAGGGCATTAAAAAAGCAGGGCCTGAGTCTTATTGCGGAAATAAAGAAGTCATCTCCTTCACTCGGGGTTATACAGGAAAATTTTGATCCTGTTAAATTGGCAAAAACGTATGAACTAAATGGGGCATCAGCGATATCGGTTCTTACCGAAAAAAAATATTTTGATGGAAATTTAAGTTATTTAAAAGTTGTTAAGGAAGCTACTACCATTCCTATTTTGCGTAAAGATTTTATATTTGATGAGTATCAAATATATGAATCTCGCGTAGCCGGGGCAGATGCAGTTCTTTTAATAGTTTCCATTCTTGATGACAAAACTTTGACAAAACTTTTAAATTTAACTAAAAAATTGGGTTTGGATGCATTAGTTGAGACTCGCACAAAAGAAGAGATTGAGAAAGCTCTAAAGAGCGGTGCTGAGATTATCGGAATAAATAACCGGGATTTAGATACTTTTAAAGTAGATATAACTCGTTCAATTAGCTTATGTCATCTTATTCCTCCCAATAGAGTCATAGTGAGCGAGAGTGGAATACATGACTATAAAGATATGGTAAAATTAGAAAATTCTGGCGTAGATGCTGTTCTGGTTGGCGAAGCGCTGATGAAAAGTAAAAATGTTGGAAAAAAAATAAAGGAACTATTAGGTAAAAGTTAGTTAAAAGTTAAGGGTTGAAAGTATGGAGTATGGTGGAAATAAAAATTACCCATCTGTCTGCCCTGCCTGCCGGTAGGCACGGCGGCAGGCACGGCATTTTTATATTTTACTTTTTAATTAGAATCGCTAGAAGCTGAGAGCTGGTAGCTGAAATATGGTAAGAATAAAAATTTGCGGGATAACAAATATTGAAGATGCTTTGCTTGTAAGCAAACTGGGAGCAGATGCTCTTGGATTTGTCTTTGCTGAAAGTCCGAGAAGAATTGATGTGGAGACAGGGGAAGAGATAAATTCGGCTCTCCCGCCTTTCATCAGCAGGGTAGGAGTCTTTGTTAATGAAAAGACAGAAACGGTAAAAGCAATTGCCTCCCGTTGCCGACTCGATATTTTGCAGTTTCACGGAAGTGAATCTTCAAATTATTGCAATAGTTTTTCTCAAAAAATTATAAAGGCTTTTCGTGTAAAGGATATAAACGATCTTGACAGATTATCCGATTATGATGTTAATGGGTATCTTTTGGATACTTTTATTGATGGAAAACCTGGTGGAACGGGAGAGGTTTTTAACTGGGAAATTGGAAAGAAGGCAAAGGGCTTTGGCAAACCGGTAATTCTTTCGGGTGGCCTCAATCCGGGGAACGTTATTGATGCTATAAATTTTGTTCAACCTTATGCTGTTGATGTGAGCAGTGGCGTTGAGGAGAGACCGGGGAAGAAAGACCCAAACAAAATCCAGGCTTTCATAAAGGCTTGCCAAGCAGCATCAACGGATTTTGAATTATAAATTGATTTAAATTTAGACTTAAAAAGAAGTATTTTTGCACTTTACAATTTGCATTTTACAAGGGAGCGTAGCGACATGATGTTACCTAATTCTAAAGGACATTTTGGAAAATTTGGCGGAAAGTATGTGCCGGAGACGTTAATGACGGTTTTGGAACAACTTGAATCTGCCTATAAAAAGTATCGAAAAGATAAAGATTTTAAGCAGGAACTAGACTATTACTTGAGAGATTATGCCGGTCGACCCACTCCTTTATATTTTGCTGAAAGGTTGTCAAAATATTACGGCGCAAAAATTTATTTAAAACGTGAAGACCTTTGTCATACGGGAGCTCACAAGATAAATAATACTATTGGTCAGGCACTTTTGGCTAAACGTATGGGCAAGACGCGAATTATTGCTGAAACAGGAGCTGGTCAACACGGAGTGGCAACGGCTACCGTGGCTGCTTTGTTTGGCATGGATTGTCATGTTTACATGGGCGAAGAAGATACTAAACGTCAGGCGCCAAATGTTTTACGTATGAAACTTTTGGGAGCGGAAGTCATTCCGGTTACCTCAGGCAGCAAGACGCTCAAGGATGCCATGAATGAAGCAATACGTGATTGGGTCACAAATGTAAGAAACACTTTCTACATCATTGGTTCGGTTGCCGGGCCGCATCCGTATCCGATGATGGTGCGAGATTTTCAGAAAGTAATTGGCAAAGAAGTAAAAAAACAAATTCAAAAAAAAGAAGGAAGAGACCCCGATTATGTTGTGGCTTGTGTTGGCGGGGGGAGCAATGCAATTGGTATATTTTCTCCCTTTTTAAACACGGAAACTAAACTGATAGGAATTGAAGCAGCTGGTTTAGGACTTGAAACGGGAAAGCATGGAGCTCCACTTGCTAGAGGAGACGTGGGGGTGCTTCACGGTTCTAAGAGTTATGTGCTTCAAGATGAGTTTGGGCAAATAAAGGAGGCCTATTCTATTTCTGCCGGCTTGGATTATCCCGGGGTGGGTCCTGAGCACAGTTATTTTAAAGAACACGGTATAGTAGCGTACGATTTTATAAATGACAAAGAGGCCCTAAAAGCTTTTCAATTTTTGAGCAAGATGGAGGGAATTATTCCTGCTTTAGAGAGTGCGCACGCTGTTGCTTATCTTGAAAAACTTGCTCCTAAAGCAAGAGGAAAGTTGATTATAATAAATTTATCAGGCCGAGGGGATAAAGATCTTGAAACTGTCGTTAAAGCTATGGAGAAAAAATTATGAGTCGAATTAAACAAAAATTTAAACAATTGAAGAAAAATAACAAAAAAGCATTTATTCCTTATGTAACAGGAGGTTATCCAAGTTTAGATGCCTGTGAAAGACTCATTGAAGTTTTAGCTGAAAATGGTGCTGATATTATAGAGATAGGTATTCCTTACTCTGACCCATTGGCTGATGGGCCCACGATTCAAAAGGCGTCTCAAATTGCCATCTCTCGCGGGGCAAACACAAAAAATATCTTTGGAATGATTAAAAATTTGAAAAAGAAAATAGATGTTCCGCTGGTAATTATGACTTACTACAATACAATTTATCGCTATGGTGAAAAGAAATTTGCTGAAGAGGCAGCTTATGCCGGTGTAGATGGATTAATTGTACCGGACTTGCCTCCTGAAGAGGCGCGTTCGTGGCGCGCGCTGGCTAAGAAAAATGCTTTGGATACGATTTTTTTAATATCTCCGACAAGTAGTGATGACAGAATTAAAGAAATAGTTTCCGCATCGAGCGGGTTTATATATTGCGTTTCTCTTACCGGAGTAACAGGAGCGAGAAACAGTATGCCTTTAGAACTTTCCGGTTTTTTGTCGAAAGTTCGATCTTTAACCGATAAACCCCTGGCGGTGGGGTTTGGCATCTCGTCGGCCAATTTAGCTAAAGAGGTTTCACGGTTAGCGGATGGGATAATAATAGGGAGTGCTTTAATAGATTTAATTAATGATTCTGACATAAAATATGATAAAATTATTAAATTTGTTAAAAATATCAAGTTGGCAATGGAAACGAGTTAATTTAATTATCTTCTATTTGTGGTGAAATTATGCCTATATCGGAATGGTTTCAAAAAAAGGGAAAATATCTTGAGGTAACTCCCAAAACAGAAAAGAGACCGGTACCCGATGGTATCTGGTCAAAGTGCGCTGAATGCGGAGAAATTATTTACCAAAAAGAGCTTGTAAAGAATCTCTGGGTTTGTCCGAAGTGTAACTTTCATTATAAATTGTCGGCATACGATAGATTAGGTATTCTTCTAGACGGTGGAGAGTTTAATGAATTTGACGCGTCCATTTCTTCTGATGACCCGCTGAAATTTAAAGCTGAAAAAACATATCTTGAAAGTTTAAATCAATCTAAAGAAAAGACAAATCTTAATGATGCTGTGGTTACAGTAAAAGGGAAGATAGATGGCCGGCCGGTAATTATTGCGGTTATGGACTTTAGATTTATCGGCGGGAGCATGGGTTCTGTTGTAGGCGAGAAAATTACAAGGGCTGCGGAAAGAGCAATTGAAGGTAACAGCCCTCTTATTATTGTCTCTTCTTCTGGAGGAGCACGTATGCAGGAAGGAATGTTTTCCTTGATGCAAATGGCTAAGACGAGTGCCGCAATTGCTCATTTTAAAGAAACCGGTCTCCCTTATATTTCAGTTCTTACGAACCCAACTATGGGAGGAGTAATGGCCAGTTTTGCTTCTTTGGGTGATGTTATAATTGCTGAACCTCAGGCTTTGATAGGATTTGCGGGACCGCGTGTTATTGAAAAAACAATAAGACAAAGACTCCCAAAAGATTTTCAGAAGGCCGAGTTTATGCTCGATTATGGTCAAGTTGATTTAGTGGTTGATAGGAACAACCTTAAAGCCACCATTTCAAAACTGCTTGATTCTTTTATGGGTGGATTAAAATGATAAGATTTATGATGGATTTCGAGAAACCTTTAATTGAACTTGAAGTAAAGCTCGAAGAGCTCAAAAGGTTGCCCACAAAAAACAAACCGGAGATTGTTCGAGAAATTCGATTTTTAGAGGAGCAGATAGATAGGATTCGTAAGAGCATTTACACGGACCTTTCTGTTTCAGAAAAAATCCAAATAGCCAGGCATCCCAACAGGCCCCGTACTTTAGATTACGTAAACTCGATATTTTCTGATTTTATTGAGTTACATGGTGACAGACTTTACGGTGAAGACCTTGCCTTGGTGGGTGGCCCAGCTTTTTTTGGTAATGAAAGGGTTATGGTTTTAGGCCATCAAAAAGGCAAGAATACCAAGGAAAATGTGGCTAGAAATTTTGGTATGCCTCACCCCAAAGGTTTTCGAAAAGCGTTAAGACTCATGAACCTGGCCGAAAAATTTCATCTACCTCTTTTCTGTTTTATTGATACGCCGGGTGCTTATCCTGGCATTGAGGCCGAAGAACATGGGCAAGCTGTGGCTATTGCTAATAATTTAATGAGGATGAGTAATCTTAAAGTGCCGATAATTGCAGTAAACATTGGTGAAGGAGGAAGTGGTGGTGCTTTAGCCATTGGGGTAGGAGATAGAATTTTCATGTTTGAAAATTCATATTATTCAGTTATAACACCCGAGGGTTGTGCAAGCATTCTTTGGCATGATGAGACAAGGGCACCGGAGGCTGCTGAAGCGCTTAAACTGACTGCGCAGGATCTTTTAGAATTTAAAATTATTGATGGTGTAGTTGAAGAACCTTTGGGCGGGGCTCATAGAGATTTTAAATTAGTTGCCTCTAATTTAGTAAAAGTTCTAACTGAAAATTTGACGGAACTTAAAAAGATTCCTATCAAAAAACTTTTAGATGATAGGTATAAAAAACTAAGAAAAATTGGAGTATACACTGAAAAATAGATATGGGTGGTGATTTTTATGAAGGGTAATAAAATGAATGTAGCAATTCTTAATGGTGGGGGAGATTGTCCGGGTTTAAATGCCGTTACGCGTGCTATAACTAGAACTTGTATTTGTGAGTACGGTTATCAGGTGACAGGCATCCGAAATGGATGGCGCGGTTTGCTTGAAGCTGATATTTTCCCTCTTGATTTAGAGGCGGTTAGCGATATTCTTCAACGCGGGGGGACAATTTTGGGAACCAGCAGGACCAATCCATTTAAGAGCGAAGGTGGGCCTGAACGCGTTCTCGAAAACATTCGCAAATTAGGTTTCGATGCTCTAATTGCCGTGGGAGGCGATGATACCTTGGGTGTCGCAAGTCGTCTTTACAAAGAATACGGAATTCACACGGTCGGAGTTCCTAAAACTATCGATAACGATTTATCGGGGACCGATTACACCTTTGGTTTTGACACGGCTGTTCAAACTGCCACTGATGCGATAGATCGTCTTCGTACCACTGCTGAATCTCATAGTCGGGTGATGGTGGTGGAAGTGATGGGTCGAACTGCCGGATGGATTGCAATAATGTCCGGAATTGCCGGTGGCGCAGATGTAATTCTTACCCCCGAGGTTCCGATAACTGTGGAAGAGGTTTGTGATTTTATCAATCAGCAAGCTGATAGGGGCAAAAATTTTTCCATCGTTGTGGCAAGCGAGGGAGCCAAGCTCATCCGGAAAACAGGGGAGGAGAAAGTAGTTGTTGCCTCCGAGGAAATTGATGAATTTGGTCATGTTCGACTTGGTGGTGTTGGAAATGCTCTCGGTAAGGCAATTGAGAAGATTACCGGTCATGAAACTAGGGTGACCGTTCTTGGTCATATTCAAAGAGGAGGGACACCAACTTCCAGAGATCGCGTTCTTGCTACTCGTTTTGGAGTAAAAGCTGCGGAGATGGTTAAAACATCTCAATGGGGAATGATGGCGGCGCTTAAAGGGGATGACATTAAGGTAGTTTCGCTGGATGAAGCTGTAAAAAAGACCAAATTGGTTCCGCGGGAATTATATGATATGGCCCACATATTTTTTGGATAAAGAAGAAAATATGTTTGTTGCAATTTAAAGAATATCTTAAATTAGCTAAAAACGGAAAATATGCAGCTGGTGTGTTTAGTTTTTGGTGCCGAAGGTGGGCCTGCCCGCCGGAGATCTTAATGTTTTAAGATATTGGTGCCGAAGGTGGGAGTCGAACCCACACGAGCAAAGCCCACACGATTTTGAGTCGTGCGCGTCTGCCAGTTCCGCCACTTCGGCATATTTTTGACACTTAAACATTATAGTTTACCCTTGTTAAGTGGTCAACCATTGGAGAAATCTATTAGCTTTTTTTTCAATCAGCGATTTCAAAAAAATTAATGTGTGTTTGTTTACAGGACAATAAATTTATAAGACATAATTATAATTTGTTTAATAAAGAAAACCAATTGTTTTCCACAAGAATTTGGCTGAGATGTTTTTAAAGAATAATTAAATAAATGTCGATAAAAATATATGAGCTTTTAAATTTTCAAACTTTTGAGAAAGCGAAAAAATGGCCAATAAAATGAAAGAAAAAAATAATCAAAAAGAGATTATTTCTCCTTTCGGCCTTATTTGGCAGTTAGCCCTCGTTATATTTATAGTTGAACTTCTAATTATGGTGATATTGTGGAAAGTACCGACTTTGTCTAAGTGCGTAGTTCCTTTATTGGATGCGGCTATGTTGATTGTTTTGGTAATTCCTGCATTTTACTATCTGGTTTATCGTCCCTTAACTCAAGAAATTATTGAGCGTAGGCGGACAGAGAAAGAATTATTTAATGCTAAAACTAAATTGGAAGCTACTTTCCAATGCGCCGGCGGAGGAATAAGAGCCATTAATACGGATTATAAAATCATCGACCAAAACAAGGAAATGGATGCTCTCTGTGGTGTTAAAGAGGCAGAAGCGGTAGGGAAAAAGTGCAGCGAAATATTTCAAGGTCCTTATTGTGGCACTGATAAATGCACTTTTCGTCAAATTTTGGCCGGCGCAAAGCGGGTAGATGCTGAGGGGAAGAGAGTCACAAAGGGGGGAAAACCATATCGGTTAATCTCATCGCTACACCACTTAAAGACGAAGAAGGAAAAATTGTTGGTGTCGTTGAGAGTTTCTTGAATATTACCGAGCGTAAGAAAATCGAGAAAAAGGAAGAAGCGCTGACAAAAAAACTAAAGCACCAGGCTCAAATAGATGGGCTAACAGGAGTTTATAATCGACAACACTTGGATAATGAACTTAAAATTGAGATTAAGAGGGCGAAAAGATATAATCGGCCTCTTTCACTAATAATGCTTGATATCGACCATTTTAAAGAAGTCAATGACAGATGTGGTCACCAAGTTGGGGATTGGACTTTAAAAAAAATAGCTAAAAGCATGAAGGATGTTGCTCGAGCAACTGACTTTGTTGGACGTTATGGTGGAGAAGAATTTATCGTGGTATGTACAGAAACAGCTATAGATAAAGCATTAAATCTTGCAAAACGTATGAGAAAAGAAATCAAAAAGTTGCGTGTGCTGGACAAAGATGGTTTGCTGTTGAAAATCACTGCAAGTTTTGGAGTTGCCCAGTATTCTGAGTCAGAAGATTTTGATAAATTGTTGGCAAATGTAGACGGTGCTCTTTACGAAGCAAAAAAAGAAGGAAGGGATAGAGTATATTGCGCAAAAGATTAAGCCGCTCTTTTAGTTAGCGCTGAGAACCTGTCTCTTATACGATTTTATCTTCTTGTTAATGTTTTACATTACAAAATTGGCAGATATTTTTCTTTCTCGTAAGGAGTTACCTTGGTTTTGTATTCGTTCCATTCAATTTTTTTGTTTTTTATGAACCACTCAAACACTTGATTTCCAAGTGTTTTTTTCACTAAATCACTGTTTTCCATTATTTTTATTGCTGCATAAAGGTCTTCAGGCAATGATTCAATTCCAATTTTCTTTCTTTCTTTATCGGTCATTTCATAAATGTTATTTGTTACTTGCTCGGACAACTCATATCCTTTTTCAATTCCTTCAAGGCCGGCAGCAAGCATTACTGAGAAGGCGAGGTAGGGGTTGCAGGCAGGGTCCGGGGAGCGTAATTCAATTCTTGTTGCCTTTTCTTTCCCTGGTTTATACATGGGGACCCTGACAAGCGCCGAGCGGTTTTGATGTGCCCAGCATATATGAACCGGTGCCTCAAAACCGGACACTAATCGTTTATATGAGTTTACCCACTGATTGGTTACCGCGCATATCTCTTTTGAATGTTTAAGTAATCCTGCAATATAAGCTTTTGCAATCTCTGAAAGATGGTATTCGTCTTTGGGGTCAAAAAAAGCATTTATATCATTTTTGAAAAGGGACTGGTGAACGTGCATTCCGTTTCCGGCCTCTGTATGCATTGGTTTAGGCATGAAGGTTGCGTAAACATTGTGCAGCTGAGCTACTTCTTTTACAACTAGTCTATAAATCATGACATTGTCGGCCATCTTTAAAGCTTCATCATATCTTAGGTCAATTTCATGCTGGCTGGGGCCTACCTCATGGTGACTATACTCTACTTGAACTCCAAACTTTTCAAGGGTAAGAACAGTATCTCTTCTTAAGTCAATTGCAATATCAAGGGGGGTCATGTCGAAATAAGTTCCTCTATCTAAAACCTCTGTTTCTGTTGAGTTTTTAAAATAGTAATATTCAAGCTCGGGTCCAACCTGAAAAGTATAGCCCTTATCCGCGGCTCTTTTAAGATTTCTTTTTAAAACATATCGAGGATCGCACTCATAATATGAGCCGTCCGGGTTTTTAATGTCGCAAAACATGGTCGCAACAAGCTGGCCGTTTGAACGCCAAGGAAGAATTTGAAGTGTAGACGGGTCAGGCATAGCTATCATGTCGCTTTCTTGAATTCTGGCAAATCCTTGAATCGAAGAACCATCAAAGCCCATTCCTTCAACCATTGCTTTGTCCAGTTCCTCAACGGTGATGGAAAAACTTTTCAAAAAGCCCAAAACATCTGTGAACCAAAGATATATAAATTTTATTTTTTTATCTTTAATTTTTTTTGTCACATCTTCTTTTAATCTATTTGGCATATTCCCTCCATTTTTGGCACATTAATTATATTAATTCTAAACTACCTTAATTTTATGAGCAAGTTAAAAATATTCAGAAATTTTGTTGACAATTTTAATGAGTTTTGATAGGTTATCGGTAACCGATTACCGTAGGGGATGAAATGGACAAAGATGTTGAAAGAAAAATTATTAATATCTTGAAGATTTTAAGTAAAGAAACGAATCCTCTTGGTGCAAGTATTATCTCCAGGCACCTTAAAGATTTTGGTATCGACCTTTCTGAACGGGCGGTTAGATATCATCTTAAATTGATGGATGAGAAGGGTCTCACTAAAGGGATTGGTAAAGAGGGGCGACTGATTACAGAAAAAGGAATAGAAGAACTAAACAATGCTTTGGTCTCAGACAAAATTGGTTTGGTGAGTACTAAAATTGACACTCTTTCCTATCTTACATCTCTTGATTTTAAAAATAAGAAAGGGAAAGTTGTAATGAACGTTTCTATATTAGATAAAAGTGATTACAAAAAAGCTCTTAGAGTAATGAAAGATATTTTTAAAACTAAACTTTGTACAAGTGATTTTGTAATTGTAGCATATAAAAACGAAAAATTAGGTGAGATTGAGATTCCTTCCGGTAAAGTTGGTTTTGGAACAATCTGTAGCATTACCTTAAACGGAGTTTTAATCAAAGCAGGCATCCCCGTTGATTCGAAATTTGGAGCTATTGTTCAAATGAAAGATTTTTGTCCTTATCGATTTACCGAGCTTATTACCTATGAAGGTTCTTCCCTGGACCCACTGGAGATTTTTATAAAGAGTCGAATGACTAGTGTGAGAGAAACGGCTTTGACGGGCAGCGGAAAAATATTAGCTGGTTTTCGAGAAGTTTCAGCTATTGCGCTTACGGGTGTTAATAAAGTTGTGGAGGAGTTAAAAAAGATTGGGATTTATGGTGTTCTGGCGGTAGGCAGGCCAAGCCAGCCGGTTCTAGAAATGCCGGTTGGAAATAATAAAGTGGGAATAGTTGTCGCTGGAGGGTTAAACCCTATCGCTGCACTTGAGGAAGTTGGGATAGAAACCGGGAGCAGAGCAATGAGCACAATGGTTGACTTCAGTGAACTTAGAAGTTTTTGGGACTTGTTTTAACTAATTTACTATGTAGCAGGAAGTAGGGGGTGAGGTTTTAGACAGTATATTTATAAAAATTATGTAAAATGATTTATTTAACTTTAATTAAAGGAGGATTTTAAATGAATTTACGAAGACCGAATTCTAATGATGTAACTGAAACATCAAACCGTTCTAAAAACGTTGCGCCTAATTCGGGTTTATGTACCCGTTGTATTGATGGATGTAAAGGTAATTGTGAGGTTTTTAAATCATCTTTTCGCGGAAGAGAGGTTATTTATCCGGGGCCTTTTGGTGAAATTACTGCTGGTGGTGATAAAGAGTACCCGATAGATTATTCCCATTTAAACATACAGGGTTATGCTTTGGGAGCTAAAGGCCTCCCTAAAGGGAAAGAAGGAAATCCCGACAATACACTTTTCACTTTAGTTAATACGGAAACTGAGTTTGGTTACAAGAATAAAGTAAAGATGCGCATACCTGTGTTTACCGGTGCCCTAGGTTCTACTGAGATTGCTCGAAAAAACTGGGGACATTTTGCCGTGGGGGCTGCCATAAGTGGCATTACTCTTGTTTGCGGTGAAAATGTATGTGGAATTGATCCTCAACTGGAAAGGGATAAAAACGGCAAGGTTACCAAATCGCCTGATATGATACGACGCGTTGAACAATATCGTCGTTATCATGAGGGTTATGGAGATGTTCTTGTTCAAATGAATGTGGAGGATACTCGACTTGGAGTGGCTGAATACGTAATCAATAAACTTGGGGTTGAAACTGTTGAGCTTAAGTGGGGACAAGGCGCAAAGTGTATCGGTGGTGAAATTAAAGTGAACAGTCTTGAACGAGCCCTTGAGCTGCAAAAAAGAGGATACTTAATTACTCCAGATCCTTTGCTTTCTGAAAATCAAGCTGCGTTTAAAAATGGAGCGTTGCGTCAATTTGAAAGGCATTCTCGTCTTGGTTTTATTGATAAAAAAGGATTTATGAAAGAAGTTGAGAGGTTGCGTTCTCTTGGAGCAAAGCGGGTTACCTTAAAGACAGGTGCTTATACTATGCGTGAACTTGCTATGGCCATTAAGTGGGCTTCTCAAGCAAAAATTGATCTTTTAACTATTGATGGTGCTGGAGGTGGAACAGGAATGAGTCCTTGGGGAATGATGGAAGAGTGGGGTATTCCAACATTCTATCTGCAGTCTATGGCTCATGAACTTTGCACCAAACTTGCTGAAAATGGAGAGTATGTACCGGATATCGCTATAGCCGGCGGGTTTAGCACCGAAGATCATATCTTTAAAGCGCTTGCTATGGGATCACCTCATGTTAAGGCCGTTTGTATGGGTCGGGCGTTGATGATTCCCGGTTTTGTTGGGAAGAATATAGACGCATGGCTCAAAGAAGAAGCCCTTCCGAAAACCATATCTAAATTTGGTACAACTAAAGAAGAAATCTTTGTTTGTTATGAAACATTAAAGAAGAAATATGGTAAAGAAGTTGACGAGATGCCTCTTGGAGCGATAGCGCTCTACACCTTCACAGATAAGTTAAAAGTTGGCTTGCAGCAATTGATGGCCGGAAGCCGCAACTTTAACATACCAAGTATTTCAAGAAGTGATCTTATGACTTTAACAGAAGACGCAGCCAAGGTTTCCGGTATTCCTTATGTGATGGACGCGTATCGGGAAGAAGCAATAAGAATCATTGAAGAATAAGAGAGTATAGGTTTTTTTATCCAACCTAAAGGGCTGTTAGCCGTTGGCTAACAGCCCTTTTTTGTTTGAATTAAATTTCTCTTTTAGTTTTCTTTAAAGTATGGTGTTGGGATAGAACTGGCGAAAGAGGTAAAGTGGCATTATAATTAAATAAATCAACAAAGAGGTGGCTCAATGGAGGCCGGGAAAGTTTCAAAAAAAATAGATGAGTGGATAAAAGATAAAGTTGCATTAGCGGAGGCCAAAGGAGTCGTTTTTGGATTAAGTGGCGGGCTTGATTCAGCCACAATTGCCCTACTTTGTAAAAATGCTTTTTCTGATAATACTCTGGCTTTGATAATGCCCTGTGGTAGCAGGAAAGAGGATACTGAAGAAGCAGTTAGTTTTGCGAAAAAGTTTGACATAAACTATCGGTTGATTGAATTAGATGAATCTTATAATAAGCTTGTGGGTGAATTTAAAAAAACTCAATTAAAAGAAAGTTTGGACCATAATCGTAAGCGGCTTGCTCTTGCCAACATAAAGCCCCGGCTTCGTATGACTACTCTTTATTATTTTGCGAACTTGTTTGACTATTTAGTGGTTGGAACGAGCAATAAAAGTGAGTGGATGATTGGTTATTTTACAAAATATGGTGACGGAGGAGCGGATATTGTCCCCCTTGGTAATTTATTAAAAACCGAGGTAAGAGAACTTGCTGTTTACTTAGGGGTTTCGCAAGAAATCATTGATAAACCACCATCGGCTGGTCTTTGGGAAGAGCAAACTGATGAAGAAGAGATAGGGATAACTTACAATGAATTAGACGCTTGTCTATCCGGGCAAAAGTCGATAGAGAAAGTTGATTTGATGATTAAAAGAAGTGAACACAAAAGGGCATTACCCGATATGCCTGATTTTAAGTGAGTTTATTTAAAGGGTTATAATTAAATTTTGCGAGGTTTTTTGCGAAGTATTTAATTTAGGAAGATATTGTTTTACACTTATCTTTAAAACGAGGTAAAAGTTTAAAATTTTAACGAGGGGTTGAAAGTTTTTGCAAAAAGGAAAAATCATATTGATTGACGGAAACAGCCTCGTTTACCGCGCGTTTTTTGCTTTACCTACTTCTTTAGCTATTTCTTCAGGACAAATCACAAATGCTGTATATGGTTTTACCAGCATGTTGATTAAACTTATCGGTCAAGAAAAACCTGATGTTATTTTAGTTGCTTTTGATAAAGGCAGATCTACGCGTGTTAAGCAATATGCTGATTACAAAGCTCATCGCCCCAAAGCTCCTGATGAACTTAGAAGTCAATTTCCTTTAGTAAAAGAGGTTCTTAAAGTACTTAAAATTCCATTTTTTGAAATTGAGGGATACGAAGCTGACGATATTTTGGCTACTTTAGCAAAAGAAGCGGAAAATGAAGGAGATGAGGTAATTATTGTTACGAGTGACAAGGATGCCTTGCAGCTTGTTTCTCCTAAAACAAAAATTATGACCACAAAAAAAGGAATTAGTGACATTGTTTTGTATGACAAGCAGGCAGTTATTGAACGCTATGGTGTTCCGCCTGAGAAGGTAGTGGATTTTCTTGGCTTAAAAGGCGACCCTTCTGATAATATTCCCGGTATTCCGGGTATTGGAGAAAAAACTGCGACAAAGTTGCTTCAGGAATTCGGAAGTCTTGAAAACACTCTAAGCAACGCGGATAAAGTCTCAGGAAAAAAATTAAAAAATTCTTTGATTGAATTTAAAGAACAAGCAATACTCAGCAAACAGCTGGCGATACTTGATTTAAATTCACCTATAGAAATTAACTTTGAAGACTATAAATTGGGCAATTGGAATGAAAAAGAAGTGAGGGAATTGTTCTCGACCCTTGAGTTCAACACCCTTTTAAAAAGGCTCCTTTCCATTAAATTCAGTAATTTGATTGACGAGCAAAACATTGAACTTCTCAATCCAAAATTTTCAGAACCCGAGGAGGAAAAAGACTGGATAAATCTTTTTAAAAAAATTAAGGTAAACCGTATGTTTGGGCTTCAGCTTATGACAACTGAAAGCCGGGATTCTGTGAGTAGAAAAGTATTAAAACTCGCCTTATCTTTTGATGATAGAACAGTTTATCTTATTCGAGAGAAATCTCTAAAAAAAATTGAACCTTACTTGAAGTCCGATGAGTTTCAAAAAGTGGTTTACGACGGAAAATTGATAATTAATTCTTTAAAAAATGAAAATATTAATTTGAGGGGCATAGTTTTTGATGTTATGGTTGCTGCTTATTTAATAAATCCTCTGAGGAATGCCTATCCTTTAAAAAAACTTTCGGAGGAATACTTAAAAGCCAGTTTTTCTAAAGAAGAAGGGACAATTTCTGCTGGAGAGACATTGGCTATTTTGCGGTTGAAGAATATTTTGCGAAAAGAGCTTGAAAAAATTAATCTGATTGATTTATTTGAACACATAGAAATGCCGCTTATTTATGTTCTTGCGGAGATGGAATGGGAAGGTGTGGGAGTTGATGTTGATTTCCTAAGGAAAATTCGCTTAGACAACGACGGTCTCCTTAAAGAGTTAGAGCAGGATATTTATAATTTAGCAGGAGAGAAATTTAATTTAAATTCACCCCAGCAGCTTGGGAAAATATTGTTTGAAAAATTGGGGTTAGGGGGCGCTAAAAAGACAAAAACGGGTTATTCCACCGATGTTTCTGTTTTAAATAAACTGGCAGATGCTCATCCCATAGTTAAAAAAATTATGCATTATCGTGAACTAAATAAACTTTTTTCAACTTATATTTTAACTTTGCCAAAGATGGTTAATCCAAAAACACGACGGCTTCACACTTCTTTTAATCAAGCGGTAACTACTACAGGAAGATTGTCTAGCAGTAATCCCAATCTTCAAAATATTCCTGTAAAAGGTGAATTGGGCAAGGATATAAGAAGGGCCTTTATTCCATCAAGAACAGGAGATGAGTTAATTGTTGCCGATTATTCTCAGATAGAGCTGAGGATTTTAGCGCATTTTTCTGAAGATGATAATCTTGTTAAAGCTTTTAAAGAAGGGGAGGATGTTCATACCAAGACCGCTAGCGAAGTGTTTAGTGTTAGTATTGAGGATATTGTGCCTGAGATGCGGAGGGTTGCTAAAGCGGTAAATTTTGGAATTATTTATGGAATGAGTCCATTTGGTTTATCGGAACAGCTGGGAATATCAAAAGAAGAGGCCGCGTCTTATATCGAGTCTTATTTTGAGCGTTATCCAAAAGTAAAGAGTTATATTGATAATTCTATCACGCAAGCTTACAAGAACGGTTATGTTGAAACTCTTTTAGGAAGACGCAGGAATTTACCTGAACTTGAGAGCGACAATTATCGGATTCGCAGTTTTGGTGAAAGATTGGCAGTTAATTTTCCCATTCAAGGGAGCGCTGCTGATATAATAAAAATTGCCATGATTCGTTTGTCTAACGAAATAAAGAAGCAGGGGTTGCAGACACAAATGATATTACAGGTTCATGATGAACTTGTGTTTGAAGTTCCGCCTTTAGAGAGGGGAGTATTTAATTTAATAAAAAACACAATGGAAAATGCTTATCCTTTAAAGGTTAAGATGAAGGTTGAAATAAAGATAGGCGATAATTGGGTGGATGCTAAAAGTATTTAATAAAAAAAGAAGGAAATCACAAACTATTTGTGGAATTATTAAGTTTGAATAAAAATAGGAGGTAAACAAGCATAATGGGGGTTCAGGATACGGAAAAAACTGAAGAAGAACTTAAAGAAAGCTACATGAAAAAAGATGAGGAAGGAAGAATTGTTCCCGATTACGACAGAACGATTAAATTTTTCGAAGAAGGAGATTTTATTTCTGGAACAGTAATTAAAATTGACAACGACGAGGTTCTTGTTGATATTGGTTACAAGTCTGAGGGAGTTATACCTCTCCATGAACTTTCAATAAAAAAAGATATTAATCCAGCTGATATTGTTTCTATTGGAGAAAAAATTGAAGCCTTGGTGCTTCAAAAAGAAGATAAAGAAGGAAGGCTAATACTTTCTAAAAAGAGAGCGCAATATAGAAGAGCTTGGGATAAAATTGTTGAAATTTCAAAGAATGATGAAAAACTTTCAGGCAAGGTAATTGAAGCTGTAAAAGGCGGTTTAATTTTAGATATCGGAGTGAGAGGATTTTTACCTGCTTCGCTTATTGAAAAAAGAAGAGTTAAGGACTTAAACGTATATTTGGGTCAAGAACTTGAATGTAAAATTATTGAAATTGACCGAAGAAGGAATAATGTGGTTCTTTCGCGGAGAGCCGTTTTACAAGGTTCGCATGATCAAGATCGAAAGGAAGTTTTATCGAAACTTAAGAAAGGCGAAATAGTTACAGGAAAAATTTCCAGCATTGTAGATTTTGGTGCTTTTGTTGATATTGGGGGCATCGATGGATTAATCCATATTTCAGAACTTTCTTGGGAGCATGTGAATCATCCATCCGAGGTGGTTAGTATCGGGGATGAAGTTAAGGTTGAGATTCTTAATATTGATATGGAAAAAGAAAGAATATCACTTGGGTTAAAACAGACGCAAAAAGATCCTTGGCAAGAAAAAATTAAGAAATTTTCAGAAGGTGAGCTCATAAAAGGCAAAATAAAAAGAATTGCTCCATTTGGAGCTTTTATTGAGTTACCTGGCGGCCCTGAGGGCTTGATTCATATTTCCGAAATGGCTGAAACCCATATTGAATCGCCAGAGCAAATTGTTAAAGTTGGCGATGTGGTTGAGGCGGTAATTTTGGCGATAGATATTAAAAACAGAAAAATTAGTTTGAGCTTAAAACAAGCAAAAAAGGAAGTTAAAGAGGAAAAGATAGAAGAACCTAAAGAAGTTAAAGAGGAAGTTAAAAAGGAAGTTAAAGAGGAAGAGGAAGAAGAAGAGGAAGAAGAAGAGGAAATAGTGCCTGAACCAGGCTCACTTGAAGAAGCTTTG
>NZ_JAUSCH010000124.1 GCF_030651595.1 Candidatus Oleimmundimicrobium sp.
CTAACTCGTTTTTATGCGAAGTGTTTTCGCAATTTCAAACTAATATTGTATATTATACGAGCCTGTGCTAATGTTTATTCAATTTAAAATCACTTACATTCTATCGATGATCAAATGAATATGCAAAAACAACTTGAACAAACCGAGAGAGAACTAAAAATCCGTAACTATAGCCATAAAACTATAAAAAGCTATCTTTATGGACTTAAGAAATATTTTGCTTTCAAAAAGAATGGCTTTGAGAGCTTGGATATAAACAATATCAAGGACTTTTTGCTCTTTTCTGAAAAACAAGGTGTTTCTGCCCAAACCCGCAATCTTTTTTTGAATGCTATCAAGTTTTTTTATCGAAATGTGGTTAAAACAAATGAAAGAATTGATATTCGATCAGCGAAGAAGAATAAAAGTTTACCAATAGTGCTGTCAAAAAATGAGATAAAAAAGATTCTCGAGGTAACAAAAAACACAAAACATCGCCTGCTTTTGTCGCTTGCCTATGGAGCCGGTTTGCGAGTAAGTGAAGTGGTTAATCTTAAAGTGAAAGATTTGAACCTTGAAGAATTAACGCTTCATATAAAGCAAGCCAAAGGTAAAAAAGATAGGATTACCATTTTCCCAGAAAAATTATTGTCTGACATTCAAAATTTAATTGCCGGGAAAGATAAAAACGATTATGTATTCCCCAGCGAAAGAGGCGGAAAATTAACAACAAGAACAGCCCAAAAAATTTTCGAAAACGCTTCAAAGGGCGCTGCAATAAAGAAAGACGCAACATTTCACTCCTTAAGACACAGTTTTGCTACTCACTTATTGGAAAATGGAGTTGATGTTCGATATATACAAGAATTATTGGGCCACCAGAATATCAGAACGACGCAAAGGTACACTCAAGTTACCAATCCGAGTATTAGAAAAATCAGAAGTCCTTTATGATTGTGAAAATACAGATTCTTACTCAGACCTCAGAGCTTCAATCGGGTCCAGTTTTGAGGCCTTAAAGGCGGGATAGACTCCAAAAAATATACCGACGGCAAATGAGAATAAGAAGGCCAGAGCAATTGACCAGAAAGTGATGCTGCTCGGCAAGAACTGCCCAAGCACCACTGAGCCAACAGCTCCAAAAATGATTCCGAGCACGCCACCCACAACACTTAAAGTTATGGCCTCAATAACAAACTGAGACAAAATATCAAATGTCCTGGCACCTACGGCCTTACGGATACCAATCTCCCTTGTCCTCTCCGTCACCGAAACAAGCATTATATTCATAATCCCTATACCGCCAACGAGAAGAGAGATGCCGGCGATTCCTCCAAGCATTAAAGTAAGCGTTCCCATCATTGATTGAAAGGTGCTCAAAAGCTCTTCCTGGGCAAGCACCGTAAAATCATTTTCATCAAGCTTCTTTAACAACACACGTTCCGTCTCTTTTATGGCCAAATCCATATCTTCTTGGCTCTTTGCTTGAACTAAAATCATGCTCACATTCTTCGTGCCCAAGATCCTTTGGGCAACGGTTACAGGAATAAAAACCTGGTTATCCATATCCATCCCCATTCCTCCCGCGCCCTTTTTGCTCATAACTCCAATTACAGTAAACTTTTGTCCGCTGATGGTAATCTTCTCCCCGATGGGGTCACGAAAGCCAAAGAAGTCTTCTGCAACAGTTTGACCTATCGTGCAGACCCTTTTTAAACCTTCAACATCAGTTTCGGTAAAAAATCTTCCCTTTTCCACAGGAGAGTTTTTTGCAATAGGATATTCTGGCGTCGTGCCCGTCAAATCAGCCGTCCTCGAAAGGTTGCCATATTTAACGGAAACTACTCCACTTATGGTCGGAAGCACATTTTTAACGTGTTGCGTCCCGTTTTTAATATCCTCTGCGTGTTCCGCTTCAAGTTTATTGACTACCTCCCCCCCGAATGGGCCACCAGAGTCTCCGGGACCCATCTCAATTTTTCCTGGCATGACCATAGCTATATTTGAACCAAGTCCCATAATTTGGCCGGAGATATCCGCCTGAACGCCACTTCCAATCGAAACCAAGAGTATGACGGCCGAGACACCTATGATGATGCCCAGCATCGTTAGCATGGAACGCATCTTGTTGGACAATAAGCTGTCTATTGCAACCTTGAAACTTTCAAGAATGTTCATTTTTCTCTTCCTTCTCGGTAATTTCAACTAAAATCTCTCGCGCTTTTTTTCTGTTGGAAACCGCCCTATCAGCAACTATCTTTCCGTCCAAAAGTTGGATAATCCGCTCGGCATGCTCGGCGGCATAAAGCTCGTGAGTGACCAAAATTACCGTTCTTCCTTCATCATGTAATTTTTGCAAAATCGCCATTACCTCAGCTCCGGCTTTTGAATCGAGATTTCCTGTGGGTTCATCGGCAAGTATTATGGCGGGCTCATTTACCAACGCGCGAGCAATCGCAACCCTCTGTTGCTGCCCACCCGAAAGCTGCGTAGGTCTATGGTAAAGCCGGTCGCCAAGCCCAACCGCTTCTAACATCTCTTTGGCCTTCTTTGTTCGCTCCTTTAAGCCGATACCAAAATAAACCATGGGAAGCTCAACGTTTGCTATCGCCGTTGCCCTGGGAAGCAAATTGAAAGACTGAAACACGAAGCCAATCTTCTTGTTTCTAAGCACGGCGAGCTCGTTTTCGTTTAAATTAATTGGATCCTGACCTTCAATTTTAACATTCCCGGAAGTT
>NZ_JAUSCH010000125.1 GCF_030651595.1 Candidatus Oleimmundimicrobium sp.
GTTTTATCAACACTCTCTGAGTCGTGTAGTATGAGGTATCTACCCACGTTTTAGCAGTGTAAGGTTCTGTATAACTCACTGTGCGATAAGCAGTATAAGGTACTTCCTTTGTGTAGCTTACCGTGCGGTAAGCAGTGTAAGGCTGCCAATAACTGTTATCAACCCACTCCTTTTTGGCAGGATCAGCTTTCAGCCAGTCATCCGCAAACGCAACCTGCCCGAAAAGAGGTAGGATTATAAGAGCCGATAACATTAATAATATAGATTTTTTAAGAATTTTATTTTTCACAAAACCCCCTCTCCCCCTACCGATTTATCCCGATTGACCGCAAAATTGTTTCTAATAAATTTCCTAAGTTCTTTTTCGTTACTTCTTTTGAGTCGGGAAAGAGCGGGCCACAAATCCCCCCCAAATAATCCGATTCATTTTCATTTGCTATAGCTACAACCCAAAGGTCTCCACTTGGTAATTTGTTAAAAGTAATCAAAACACAGTCATCTACTTTAAAATCTTTTGGACTTAACGTGTTTATATCGTCGTAGGATTTTATTACTTGCCCCTGTTTTACATCGAGATACATAGTGTCATCTGTAAACTTAAAGGTCTGCCTGAGAGCTGAGGGATCCCATTTTTGCACGCTTCCAAATGCCAAAATTACCTCACTATCGTTTATTTCTTCGATAAATCCATCTTGAGAGGGTAACCCATATACAGGATCGTTTTTTAAGTCTTCCCTTAATGACTCAGGTATCTCCGGGTCATCATAATTAACCTGATAATATTCTTCCTTCTCCTCTGCCATCACTTTTTCTATGTTTTTTTCTGTAACATCTACCGGCCTATTGTTATACGCAAACATTACGATGAACCCCATCCCCGCAATAACAAGTAAGGCTATAAAAACTATGACTGTCTTCTTAGCAATTTTACGCATTTTATTCACCTGCTTTGTTGAACATTTTAAAATCTTCCTCGGTAAGTAAGCATATATTTATAACGCCCTCTCCTTTTGCTACAACCGAAACATAACCTCCTGCTTTTATGTCTTCAATTTTTCCTTCTACCGGTTTTTCGTTTTCTTCTGCTACTTCTTTCTGTACGAAGGTATCTTCGTTAATTTTAAAACTCTCGCTTTTTTTATCTGCTTCGATGGTTATGCTATCTTTGTTTACTTCTTTTACCATTCCAACTAACTCTTTAAAATCTTTAGGCAAACCTTCTGTTACAATTTCCTCCGTTGCCCCATTCTTTCCCGGCGCTACCTTCTCAACTTTCTTTTCTTCCTTTTTTTCTGCTTGCGTATTTTCCTTTTGGCCACAACCGGTTATAAGGAAGGTGATAGCAAGTAACCCTGCAATCAAAATAACCGACGCACTCCTCCAATAATTTTTCTTTATTTTCTTTTTCATCCCTTAAACCTCCTTATTTTTTAAAGATATATTTTTAAACCTCTAACTTTCTTTTTCCCCTTCATCTTTATTTTTTTTAGGAGTAAGAAAATCAACATTTTCCGCGATAACTTTAATCGCCGACCGTTTTTCTCCTTCCTCTGTCTCCCAACTATCTTGGTATAACCTTCCCGCTACCGCCACTTTGTTACCCTTTGTTTGATATTCTGCAACAAGCTCCGCGAGCTTGCCCCAACAGGTAACAGGGATAAAATTTGTGTGTTCTTTGCTCCCTCTCTCATTAACCGCTACCGTAAAGTTCAATACCGGTTTACCGTTGGGCGTCTCCTTTAGTTCCGGGTCTCTCGTTAAATTACCAACCAAACAAACACTGTTTAAAGCCATTTACAATTCCCCCCCTTAATTTTTATTTGCATTACAATATATTGACCACTCGTTCACAACTCTTTAACTCTTTTTGCGCAAGCATAACGGTAGTAGAAATAAGGCTCCTTATCCCCTCCCCAAATGACGAATTTTCATCTAAAACAAACCTTCTCTTTCCAATAGCATTTATCACTTTCTCATCATATTGAATAATATTTGGGTCAACTCCAAGGTACTTGACCAACTCTCTCGGATAACCACTTGCCTTATTAATAATAAGGTTTGCCTCTGCTTCTTCTATCTCTTTAAAACAACTCTTTAATCTCTCCGCCTCATTTAACCCACCCTCACTCACAAGATAAACAAAATTACTCATATCTAAAGCTTCTTTGACAAGTTCATTTTTCCCCACCGGCAAATCAAAAAGAATCACCGTAAAATTACGCCTGGCATATTCGACAATCTTAATTAAATCATTAGGCGTAAATTGCTCTGTTAATGAAGTAGCCGGTGGAGCTTGTAAGACGTGGATATTATTCCCTTTCACTTTTAAAAGAGAGTTTTTAAAACTTTCTTTATTTCTTCCTGATAAGTATGTGCCGATATGCGGTATCTTCGGCAAATCAAAATAGTAACTTAAATCACTCCCGCCATCGCAAAAATTCAAATCAATGATACAGATACTCACATCTTTTAAGGCATAAGCAAAATTCGCGAGAATAGACGTTCTCCCCGCTCCGCCTTTCACCCCCCAAAAAGAAACAACCATTGTAGGCAAGATATAGTGTTTTGTTTTTTTCTGTTGTCTTTTCTTCTCAATTTTTTCCTTCTCTATGTACTTCTTATTAACTTTACGTTGTAAACTCTCAAGTTCTTCCCCTGCAAGCTGCTTATGCTCTTTTTTTGCTGTCTTTTCAGTAATCATTTTCTTGACGGATTCAATTTTCTTTTTCCCTTTAGATTTTTCTTTAACTTCCTCAACATCTACAATCTCTTTTCCGCTCTCTTTCTTAACCATCTTTTTATTACCCGCCGGGTCCTCAATAACTTTCAGCTTTGCCTTTAATTCTTCTATTTCAAGAGGTCTTGAAAGCTCCCTGCCTATCACAAGTACCTCTGATTTTTTCATAGCAAACTTTTCAAGCGCCTCCGCCCCTTTAATTTCATCATCGATGATTACTACATCCACCCCGCCATCCGCAAACATTATCTTTGCGGAAGTAGCGCTGGATGTTGAAACAAAATTAAGCTCTCCTTTTTTCATCACCGAGCTAATATCTTTATCGGTTGCAACTAATAATATTTTCAATCCGTCATCCCCCTTAGTTTGGCAACCCCTCTCGCCTTTATTGTTTTTTCCCCGTTGTGTGGTGAAAGTTTTATGCCCGCATAAGCCCGAACCTCTATACTTTCTTTCTGAATCTCTAATTCCATATCTTTTAACGTTGCCCCCGCTGCATGACCAATATTATCGTTGAGATAATCCCACGCTACTTGATACGCTCGGTCGTACTGAACAACACTCGCACCGGTAGCCTCCGCCGTCTGTATCGAGATTTCTTCGCTCGCTTCGTCCGCTGCTATATCACAAGACTTGGCTAACGCTTTTCGAGCAGACAAACAACGTGCAATATCCGATTCGATAGCCATAAAAATAAAAAATATCATGGTGAAGATTAAACACATGAATATAAAAGCTGATCCTTTTTCATCTCTTAATGCTCTCAAAACTTCTCCTCAATCCTCATCTTTGAAACACCATTGACTTTTATAATCTCCGTTCCGCTATCCTTAAATAACACTTCAACAAAGACCGGCACGCTGTAAGCAACGTTCACAGCCAGCTCCTGATCGCTTCCACTTCCTACTAAACTTGCAGTTACGTCTACCCTGTCCCCTTTTGACCAACCCGGAAGCGCGCCACCACACCAGTTATAAGCTGTATCAACGGCTGTATCAACAGGCATATCCGAAATAACGCCCGCCCGTACTGCTTCAAAACTCGCCTCCTGCACCGCTTGATTTGCTTTCGCAATAACATCGACCTGAACCATGAAGGCAAGGATCATAAACAAAAGCGGGATCATAACGGTTGCAACCAATATGCTCTGCATACCCTTTTCATTTTTAATTACTCTCAAATCCCTCATTCAATCCTCCAAAATAGCTGCCCTGCTCTCTACTAAAATAATCCTGTAATAGCGGTTACCGCATTTTTCCCCGCTGCTATCGCTGCGTCTCTTAGGGAAGGGAAAAGCACTACCAAAACGGCTGCAACCAGCATAATCAAGCCGATTGACGATAACATTTCCCCCATAGCTCCTTTTTCGTTTTTTAAGATCGTCTTTATTTTTTCCATTTCCTCACCTCCTTAAAATCCAAACATTTTTAGGCTTTGTAAATTTGTGATAAATGGCAGGGCAGCCAGCACTATCACCGGTAAAAATAATCCAATGAAGATCGGAAAAAAGAGCTTGGTTTCAAGCGTTCCTGCTTTTGCTCTTTTTTCCGTCATCTTCTCATGCATAATTTCTTCTGTTTCCTTTATAAGCAACTCTTTTAAACCCGTTTGAGTATTTTTACTTTCATTAATTATGCGAATTAAAACCTCAAACCTCCTGCTTAAACTCTTTTGACCGGCTTCTTTTAACGCTTCTTCCTTGTTTATGCCCGCGTCAATTTTATTTATTGCCTCGGCGAATAAATCTCTAACAAGCCCCTCCTTGTTTTTAACGACATACCTTAGCGCCTCATCAAAAGTAATGCCGGCTTCAACTGCAACCGCCACCGTTTCAATTATGTGTGGCAATTCATTTATCTTCATTATTTGCTTCTTTCTTTTATCAATCGCCATAAAATAAGAAGCCATTACCACTAAAGGCAAACCTAAAAAACCAAATGAGATTTTATATTGACCCTGCAAAACCGCTAAACTCCCCAACAAAATAGCCAGTCCTATTGAAAGAACCGCAAACGCAAGATATTCGGCTGCGCTCTCCACCTTGATAAGTTTCAAAATTTTAATCTCACCGAGAGCCGCAATGTTATGTTCAAGATCATCGACAATTTTAGGCTCAAATTTTTTTAATATTTTTTCAAAATACACGCCTATTTGCTCAATAAAACTCACTCGTTTACCTCCTTGTCGATGATCTTAAAGATGGAGATGCCTGCCAAAATATAAGAAGCAGAAGCATAAGCCAAAATCCCTTTCCCCATCGGGCTCATGAGTGCTTTTACGTACTCCTTAGAGGTCCCTGCCATACCACCCATAAATAAAGCCATAATGACCATAATCCCGATTGCCGTACCTTTAGCTCCGCTGCTAAGAGCAACAACCTCTCTCCTCATCGAGTTTTTATCCTTAATTCGACCAACCGTTCTTTCGCAACACTCGACCATTCCCACGCCCGCTTTTTTTGCAAATGTGATTGAGTCAACCCAACTCTCAACTATCACGCTGTCCGCTCTCTTTGAAAAATCATTTAACGCTTCTTCAAGGCTTGCCCCCGTCTGGACCTCGTTTATAATCTCTTTCAACTCGCTTTTTAATGGCTCCCGGGCCTCTTGCCCCGCCGTCTCAAGAGCGTGGACTAAATTTTTAATGACTCGTAAAGACGAAATAATGTCATGTAAAACATACTCAAGTTCTTCCTCAATTTTTCTTATCCTTCTCTCCCCTGTCTTCTTTAAGGCAAAATTAAGAAAGATAACCGGCAAAACCGCTAAAACCAACGTAATCATCCCAAAATTTAAAACCAATCCTGCCGTTATAAGAAAAATCATCAATAAAATTAAAGTCATCATAACTTCATCCGCTCGCCATTTAAGCCCCGCCTTTGAGATTTTTAATTGCAATTTCTCAACTATTTCACTAAAGCCAAGCTCTTTGAGCACATTAAAATTTTTGCTTTCTTTCCTAATAAGCTGTCTTTCAACTTTTCTTTTAAGTTCTAATGCGCGTTCCTCTTTAAAAACCCACAGAGCAATTACAACCAAAAACCCTGCCAATGCGATTAAGGCTGATACTGAAAAAATCAATTTAAAAACTTCCCTTCTTTAAAAACCCACTTATAATCATAATCACCGTTTTTATCCAACCCCTTAAGCTCAACTATTTCATTCAACTTCCTCAGCTTTTTTGTTCCTTTTTCATCTTCTTCTTGTGTCAGGTAAACAAGGACATCTAAAACACATATACTTTTGCGAAGATCGTATATGTGTAGATATGGTTCAACCCACCGGATCATCCACGCCAACCTGTCTAAACTTGCTAGCGCGCTATTTGCGTGAATTGTACTCACCGATCCTCGATGTCCGGTATTCAAGCCGGTTATATAGTTTAACGCCGCCTTCGGGTCTTTATCTCTAATTTCCGTCATAACTATTCTGTCGGGGTTACACCGCAGGCAACAATTAACTAAATCGTTGTAAGTAATGGCCTTAACATATTTCCCTTCATCCCTCGTTTTAAAATATCTAACATCCTCCTGAGGTAAAACAACCTCTCTCGTATCTTCAAGCACGCAAACCCTGTGATTTTCCTGAAATTCTTTTCCTAAACCATTTATAAAAGTTGTTTTCCCCGTACCCGTTCCACCAATAAAAAGAATGTTTTTTCTCTCTTTTGCAATTCTCTTTAAATAACTAACCACTTCCGGCGTTAAGCCTTCCATCCCCTTTGCTAATTCTTCAAGGCTCGCATTTATTCTATGGTGCGTTCTTATTACGATCGTCGGCTCAAGAACTAAATCGGGTATCGCGACAAAAGCCCTATATCCCCCCGGTAAATCTAAATCCCCCGCAGGCTCCGCCCTTGATATTTCTGTTTTTGCCAAACTTGCCATACGGTCAATTAGATTTAAGACTTCACCTACATTTTTAAATGAATTTTTATCTTTAATAATTTCTTGCCCTTTTTGCACGCGGATATAAGTTCCGTTTACGTCAATATCCGTTACCAATTCATCTCTTAAATATTTCTCAAGAGGCCCAAGCGAATATAACTTATCAAAAACCTCTTGCTTAATTTCTTCTTTTTCTCCTTGCCCTGCCGGTAATTTGTTTTTAAGATATCTTCCAACTTCCCTATTAACCTCGACTCTAATATCACAATTTTCGCCATCGTAATTCATCATTATTTGTTGTAATTCGGTAAACATCTTTTCTTTTTCTTCAACCGTTATCTTTCCCTTAATCCGCTCTTTTAAACTCATTTCCTTTTCAACCTCCCCAACAATCCCCGCTTCTGAGGTTGCATATCATCAAAACACTCTTCAAGTATTTCCTCCGCGTGTTTTCTAAAACCGTTCAAACTCCCCAACTCATGCCTTCTAAATTTTGGTATTACTTTTATGATTGGGATTTTACCAAGCTCGTCAAACGGCAATTTCTTCTCTTTTTTATTAACAATCATCTTAAATTTTTCTAAGTCAGCGAGCTTATGTAGTTCAAGATAATCAAGAAGCCCGTTGCCCCTACCAAGCGTTGTTATTGCCCCCTCTGTAACCATAAACACCTCATCGCTTGCCTTTATAGTGTCTAAAATCGTGTCGTTCGTACTCGGTTGAGTATCAATTAACACAAGGTCAAATTTTTTAGATAAAGTATTTAAAAGAGCTGTTAATTTTTCGCCTTTAACTTCCTCCGCCCGGTCGGGGAAGTCCCCAAGTAAAACCTTATATTTTTTCCCTTCCGGAGTAATCAAATATTTCTCCACGTTTTCAACATCGTCAATCGCATTTTCAATAGATATATCGCCCGTGATTTTAAAATAAGTCCGAAAACAACCCGGAGAAAAATCGAGTTCTACAAGACAAACATTTTTTTGCTCGCTTGCAACTTCCGCAAGCGCAAGAGCTATGCTTGATTTCCCGGCTCCACCCTTATTGCCCCATATTGTTATTATTTTCCCCATTTTATTCACCTTCTATTGTCTCCGTGGTTTCTTTGTGTGTTTCTTGCTCCTCCGCCTCTGCCCCGGAAACTTCAATAGATTGCTCGCCATCGCCTACAATAAGTTTAAAGTTGCCTGATTTAATATAAGGAGCAATCTTTGTTGTTTTTTCCGTTGTAGACTCAAGTATAATAAGATTCTGTTCTTGCCCGCCCATGGTCGCCACGGCCGGTTTAATTCTCGCTATTCTAAAGCCATGTGTAGCTTCTCCACCTGAACCCGCTTGAAAAGTAATAATCGATACTGTGTCGTCTTTCCTGATTAAGCTCGATTCGTCTTTACTCACGCAAATAGCAATCCTGGCCATACCGGCAAGGAGCTGATCTTCAACCTCCCCAACAACCTCGCCGGTAACAAAATCACCCGTGAACCTATCAGCCAAAAGTGTTTTTCCCTCCACTTGCTCAACGCTTGAGAAAAACCCCTTAGGCCTGTCCGCCGGTGATAATTTAATTATTTTTACGTTTTTACTTGATAGCTCCGTCCCCGCGGTTAGTCCGGTCTTTACCACCACAACCTTTTTCTCCCCCGCTAAACTCTGTAAATAAATAACACCTGCGCAAAAAAGCAAGACAAAAACAATAATCCCGATTTTAAATACCTTGCTTAGCCCTCTACCTTTAATCATTCTTAACCTCCTCTTTCTTATTTAAAAATTGCTCAAGTATTGTTAAAAGTTCCTCCTCGCTCGCTCTCTCTAAGTTAGGATTTTTAACAATCATCTCTTTCCATTCCCAAAAAAACTTACTTTTTATAATGCCCTTTATTTGTTCCCCCACATCGTCAATTTCTACTTCTGCCTCTATCTCTATCTGTTTGTTGTTTCTAAAGGGAACCCTTAAAATCTTGTCTAAAAAACTCCTTTTTTGAGATAGGTTTATCTCTCTGATTTTCCTCCACACCCTCTTTTTCGGACGGATATTAAAGGCAGCCATAATAAAAACCCACTCATCAAGCCCCTTCCCCCACGGCTTAACTTTTGCAAGCCCAAAACCAACCAACACACAAAGCACCGCTAAAATAATGCGTAATTCTAAAAACCCTTTAAGCGAAAAGACACAAATATAAGCAACCGCACCAAAAATGAGCATTATTACACTCTCTTTAGCGGTAAAATTAAACATAATCGGCTCATCTGAACTCGTCTGTTGCGGTACTCTATAATCTCTCATTTTTTCCCTCGCTCAATTTCCTGCACTGTGCCAGTAAAGCCGGTTCCTTGCTTACCAAGAGAAGCAAACCTATTTATAGACCCCTGCATAACCGCAAGATTCAATATATAACCCGGAATTACAATCATTAAAAAGAAAATTGCTACTCCCACAACCCCCTCGTACCCGGAACCCTCAAACCTTAATTTTAGAAATATAAATAACATTAAGGCGTGTATAAATTGTAAAAAAACAACAGAAGAAAACATTTGTGTCCAAAGGCGGGTCCAGCTTTGTGTTTGTGGTAAAACCCAAAGCAAAAAAACAATCGGTGAAAGTATGATAAGAAACCAAAGAACAGCAGCACGAATAACATATATGCAACCCAAAATTAAAGCCATAATAGCCACAACCAGTAAAAGCACTAACACCGACAAGGGTGGCACACCAGCGGAATTACTTGTACTAATAATAGAGAACGCCTCGAGGTTTTTACCGGATATTCCACCCGCCAAAACTCCCTCGACCAGACCATTATTAAGCTGAATAATCCACGAACAAATATAGAGAGATATGTTGGCAGCTATAAAGCCCCAAATAATTCGCGTTAGATAAATTCTCACCTCATACATAGATGAACCAATAAAATCACCTGTGTAAAGCATTATCGCGCCAATAACTAAAACCAATACAAAAAGAGAGTTTACAATCCTTTTTATGTCATTATGAATAGATACTAACCCCGCCTCTTTTGTTACATCTTGCGTTGTAAACAAATTGTCTTTTAAGAAGCTCAACCCTTTATTTAAAAGATCTGTTACGAGGCTCTGCATAAAGACATTAAAGCCCTCGGTTAAGAGTTGTGAGATTAAACCTCCCGACACTTCAGGATCAGCAGGCGCGGTTTCCGTTGTTTCCGCAAACGCTCCCGCGCTAAAGTTAAAAACCATTATTAAAATGAAAATAATAATAAAAACTTTTCTCAATTAAACCCCCTATAATGCAGTTTGAATCATAGAGATTAAACCTTTCGCAGCTAAAATGATAATCACACCGATTGCACAGTTACGAATAGCTGTTTTAGCCATCCGCTCTGTATTTATATTTCCTCCACTCATGGCAAGCATTATCCCCGCTCCAATCATGAATAAAACCGCAAGGGGTATGCCGATTTTCATCGCTCCACTAACGAGATTGTTTATTATATTTACAACAAAACTTACATCCATTTCCTTGCCTCCTTTTTTCTGCCAGCGAAAAAATTACTTTAAATTTGTTTTATTATTTCTTTCCCAAAATTCCTATTTAAAAGCTCTTGAACTTTCTCATCATCTAACTCTAAATTTTCATAACTCTTTTTTAACAACCTTGCATTTTCAACCCGCTTTTCCTTACCTTTTATTTCTTGTTGTTGTTTCTTTGAATACTCCGCAAACATATTTTTACAAACACCACTTAAGTAGCGAATTGAATCCGTCTTGACTTTTCCAGCCTTCAAATCCTTAACCGTTACCTTTAACGAATCATTTAAAACCGTGTTGTTATATTTTTTAATAATATTTTTAAGTTCTTGTTTTTTTAGATCGGTTACTTTTTCAATAGTAAGAGTCCTCATTATTTCACTCTCCTTTTCACTAAAAGTTTTATTATTAAGATTAAAAACAACTTCTTTGTTGTTGTTTTGGTTTTTGTTAAAACATTGGTTCTTGTTAGTAGGACAACTCTGCCGTGAGGCAAAAGTGTCCTCTGGCTCTGAACTGGGGTTAGACAAATCCTGCCGTGAGGCAAAAGTGTCCTCTGGCTCTGAACTGGGGTTATTTTCCCCATCCTTAGAGAATATCTGCAAATTCGTAACCGGTAGAATGGTGTACCGTGTATTTTTAAACTGTTGGTTTTTATTCCTTATTTTTACGCTATTGACTATCTTTTCACCTTTAAACCAGAACTTAAGAAGGCTTCTTATTCTTCTACCAGCAGTCCTCATATCACAACCCAACGCTTTTGCTATCTCTTTTTGTGATGGATAGCAATTACCGTCTTTATCCATATACGTGGCCAAAACTACCAATGTCTTGAAATCACGGTCCGAGATCTGCGCAAGAAGCCCAGAAGTACGCGCGGCCAAATAGAACTTTACGAAAACTCGCTCATCCCATTTTTTCTCGAGAACGTCAAATTCTTTTTGAACCTCCACCCCAAAAACCTTATCTGTCATCTTCCCTCGCCTTCTATTTCCACTCCCTCTTCTTTGATTCCCCAACTAAAAACCATCCATAAACAAAGTCCTGAAACGATTAGAGCTATCACAATCGATACGCCTTCCCGCCAACCTCAACCAGCTCGGGTTTTCTAACCGCCAACTCTTCTGATTTCTCGATTGATTTGTCCCGTTTCCTTCGAAGCCACTCGGCAACATCCTCCGGAACAAATCTTCTCTTATAGCCGATTTTTATCGAGGGGATGACCCCTCTTCGCCCATAATCGCCGATGGTTGAAACGGGAATATTAAACATCTTTGAGACTTCTTCTGTGGTTAAAAGCTTAGGAATTTGAGTGTTATCCAACTTGTGCCTCCTTTGTTTTATACACTTTTGCAATCACTGTTCGAGCTTTTGCAAGTGCTATGGGCAAAAAAATTATCCTCAGAAACAAGTTTAAAAACTGCAGAGAAACTCACGCCCAAAACATCAATTATCTTTTTTGCAGTTTTCGGGGAAGGATTCCTCTGCCCCGATTCGATTTGACTTAGCATGGTTGAAGAGATTCCTGCCTTTGTTGCAAACTGTCTTTGTGAGTAACCCTCTCTTATCCGAAATTCTTTTAGTGCCTCTTTGTTCGTCTCAATCCACATTTTGACTCCTTGTGCTTGCATTTGTAGAAAGATTAACAAAAAGTGCGAGCAAATGCAAGGGATTTTAAGAAAAATTATTAAAATCTTTTACATTTAATAAATGCAGGTAAACAAACAGTCAATAAGGAAACCATAATATATTGATTTTAACTTGCAGACAATTGCAAGGAGTGATTACAAATTTATTTGCTGTTTTTTATTGTTTGCACTTTGCAAATGTTTGATAATAGTTTATGCCAATGGGTAAAAAAACATTAAGATTCTTTTTAAAAAAACAAAGAGAAAAAAAGGGGTTAAGTATTCGTGCCTTAGCAAAGTATTCAGATGTCTCAGATTCCTTTCTTTCACAAATCGAGTTAGGCAAACGATTCCCCTCCGCGAAGGTGCTTAGAAAGCTGGCACGTCCTCTTGGAGTAAAAGAAGAAATATTGATGCGCGAAGCTGGATATTTGCCTGAGATGGTTCGTGAGGAATCCGCCAAATACGGCGTTGAATGTGTAGATGTTTCAAAACTATCCGAAGAAGATAAACGATTAGTAAGAGATATGATTGTAAGACTTGAGGAAAAGCGAGAAGGAAAAGTAAGTTCAGGTTAATAAAAGGAGGGCTATCGTGAAGAAAGCTTTGGATTGGTTTAAAGGGTTATCTATCTTAGGTAAAGCACTTGTAATAATCGGAGCTTTTTTCGCCCTAAGTGTCTTTGCAGTAGCAGTGTCACCTCCCGAAGAAACTACTCCACCACCCAAAAAAGAAACGGTAGCCGAACAGCCAGCAGAGAAGACTGAAGAAGAAGGAGAGAAACCTAAAAAAGAATTAAGTTATGAAATAGTTACATGCGTAAGAGCTGTTGATGGCGACACCATAGAGGTTGAAATTGATGGAAAGACTTATAAGGTTCGCTATATCGGTATTGATACCCCGGAGCTTCACCACCCCAGCAAGCCGGTTGAGGAGTATGCGCAAGAGGCCTATGAGTTTAATAAAAGTCTTGTAGAGGGTAAAGAGGTAAGACTGGTTAAAGATATCTCTGAAGTAGATAAATACAATCGTTTTTTAAGATACGTTTATGTTGGAGATTTATTTGTTAACGCTGAGTTGGTAAAACAAGGTTATGCTCACGCTTCTACTTATCCTCCCGATGTGGCACATGAAGATGAATTTAGAGAGTTAGAAACTCAGGCAAGAAATGACCTGCTTGGACTTTGGGCTCCGGAAACCGAAGAACCACCAAAAGCAGCTGAAGAACCAAAAGAAGAAGAGAAAAAAGAGGTAACAGTTTATATAACAAATACTGGTGAATGCTATCACAGGTCAGGATGTTCATCTCTTTCTAAGAGCTGTATTCCAATAAGTTTAAATGATGCAAAAGCTAAAGGATATAGACCATGCAAGCGATGTAACCCCCCACAGTAAAAGGAAAACTCTATGGCCCGTGGCTCAATTATCAAGACGGAAAATAAAAACGGCTCAATCACCTACTACATTAAATATCGTGACCCATCAGGAAAACAGATTAAAAAAGCTATCGGCCCTCGGAAAAGAGATGCCGAACACGTCCTTACCGAAACCGCGAGAAAGCTTCACCGTGGCGAATACCAGAAGCCATCAGATGTTTATTTCTCTGAACTCTCAGGGAAATGGCTTAAATTAAAAAAACACATTAGACCAAAAACATTTAACGCTTACAAAAACCATATCGATCTTCGCTTAAACCCGGCCTTTGGGAATATAAAGATAAGACAAATCAGGCAAGAAATAATCGAAGGATTTATGTCCGAATTAAATTCTTCAAGCCTTTCCCCATCTACCCGCAAAAGAACACTAACTATTTTAAAAAGCATTTTAAGAAAGGCCGTTGAATGGGGCTATCTTTCCCGGAATCCCGCCGAGTTCGTTAAATCCCCGAAGCAAACCAAAGTGGAGATGTCCTTCATTGGCCCAAAGGAAATGGAGAAACTAATTAAGATAACCGATGACTGGCACAGAGCCTTGATTTTAACCGCTTGCTATACCGGGATGAGAGCAGGAGAGCTTCTGGGGCTCAAATGGGAGGATATAGACTTTGAGGAAAATAAGATAAGTGTGAAGAGAACCCTTCAACAAAAAAAGTTCTACGAGCCAAAATCCCCGTCATCAAAGAGAACCATAATTGTCCCACCTATTGTCATCGAAAGCTTAAGGCAACACAAAGTTTTGCAATCTCTTCTTGCCGGAGAATGCGAGCTTATTTTTACGAATCAAAAAGGAAGGCCTATTAATTATCGGAATTTTCTAATGAGAGTTTTTAAAAAAGCCTTAAAAGAAGTCGGAATTAAAGAAATTCGTTTTCATGATCTTAGACATAGCTATGCTGCCGCCCTGATAAGCTCAGGAGAAAATATAAAATTTATCCAAAAACAGCTTGGCCACTCCAGCATAAAGCAAACGTTGGATGTTTACGGCCACCTATTGGGCAACATTGAAAAAGAGGCTCCCGAAAGGCTTTCAAAAGTTTTTGGTACTACTACGGTACTTCAAGACAAAACCCTTAAAGAGATAAAAGCCTAATTCCCCACTTTAAGCTGGTAAAAATGGTGGAGGATATCGGGATCGAACCGACGACCTCCGCCTTGCAAGGGCGGCGCTCTCCCAGCTGAGCTAATCCCCCATATTAAACTTCCTATATCAAGCTTATAACTTAACACCGAGCCCGTTTGCGTCATTCCGGCGGCGCTCTCTCCCTCGGTCTCTTACCTCCGGGACCCCGGAAGTCCTACCGGGCTGAGGGGCAGCATCCAACAAGCTATTACTATATTATAGCCCCCTCACCATGTCAACGAAATTTGGTTATGTCCGCTGTTTCTTATACAAACAACAGACGAGAACCTATTAGAGCATAATAAGTATTCGTATTTATCGGGGTATTTTAAGAAAACTTTCATAATTGGAAAGTCCTTCTTATTGGGCTGTTTGGCCGTTTGTAAAAGTATTCATCTTCTTATCCATAGTCAGCAATTATCGAAATTACTAAAGTTATTCTTGCAGCTTAACAACCATAATCATATTTGAGGCGCTTTCGAGGCTACCAATAAAATCAACTAATTTGAGCTTTCACCTTCGAGTTCAGTCAGATTTCTCAGGTCCAGCATTATCATCTTAACTTTCTCCGTACTCTCTTTAGACTCCCTTATTAACTTCTCAATATTTCTAAGAATGGAATCGGTATCTACCGGCTCCCGGAGTTTGGAGATTTCCTCTTTCAGCTTCTTTGTTCCCTCTGCACCCTCGTCCTCGCAAGTCTCCTTCAGCTCTTGATGCCCCTCAATTAAAACAGCTACATCTTCAACGTGTTTTTTAAGAGCTTCGAGATTGTCGCTCATAGAGTTTAGAGGGTCATCTATCTTATGAGCAATATCCGTGGCGATTTGACCTCGGGAAGCAAGCTTCTCAGATTGAACAAGTTTATTTTGAACGAGTTTTAAGTGCTTGTTGGCTTTCTCTAAATCTCTACTGAACAACGTATTTTCGATAGCGATTTCGAGTTCATCGGTAAAGATTTTCAGAACGTGTAAATCGTCCTGAGTAAAACTATAATCTGACTCTATATTCCAAAGCACAAGGAACCCCACTATTTTATCTTTGCTCTCCAAGGGAACGCCTATAATGGACTTAAATGAGGTCTCCCCACCAATTTTTACGTCATCTAAGAACTCTTCCTTGGGAGAAATAATGATGGGCTGAGCATTCCCGGCCATTCTAAGGGCCAATTGCTCAATTAACAAAACTCCCGAATCGCATGACTCTTGTTGCTGAGGAGACGTACCCGCTTTGAAAATCTTTATATCTTCTCCTTGTTCTAAGCCAAACCTTAAAAGAATGCCTCCAAATTCGGCCTTGGTAAACGCCAAGGTCTTATGCATAACACGCTCAAGCGCTTCGGAGGAATCGGAAGCTTCTATAAAAGATCTACTGACAGCGTGTAGAAAAGCTTGCGTCTCTACCTTTCTTTCTAGAATTCCCATAGTTTGAATTAGTTTCCGATGCAACTCTTTGCTCAAATCACTTTGAGATCTCGCCTTGAAGGACAAGTCCAGCACAACACCGATAATGAGCAAGCCGAAGATTACGCGCGCAATTATGTTTGAGTAAACGAACTCTACCCATCCGGTAATATAATCAAAAGCAGCAAGGGCAAAACAGATAGCAACAGTTAAAATTACAATTACGGTTATGGCAAGTATTATTAGCTCTAAACGACGCTTCTCAATCTGTTCTAGTTTGTCAAAATCGGTCATCACTTTTTCGCCCCCCGGCAAGTTTTCTTTCGCTGTTCACTTTTATTTTATTTATCGGACATTTATTGGCTTTACTTTACATCTTTCTTTAAATTTTTTCCCCTTCCCCTGACGAGCCGGTGGCCAAACCGCGCAAAACAATTTAAACCCCATTTGAGAGAGTGTCTTTATCCTTTCCTGTTTAACTAACGGGATAAAAGATGGTTTCAAAATCCTGGAGGGGTGCTGACAGAGAGCAAAAAAATAAGGGTTAAATTTAACCCTTTACCTTATAAAATGGTGGGCCTAACTGGACTATCTTCGAACTTTTAAGTGAGCATATTTCCAATAATCCGATAGATGAGAAAGTGTTGGATTTGTTGCTTGAGGTGGCGTAACGTTTTAGCTAAGTTGCCGCAGGCTTGCGGGGCACAGTGCTTTCAGACTTAGAACAAACTTTATGCGGAGCACAAAACTCAAATTGAAGCACGGCCCCTGCGGTCAACTTGAGCCATTTGTTAGGTTGCCTCTACAATTAAAACTCAACTTTTTTGCTCCATAAATGTTCTGAAATTAATTGAATTATACGCTTTGATGTGTCTATATGTTTTTTTACTTTATTTATATCTATTTCTATGTCTTTGTCAGTTCTTGGATGAAGTATATTGTCACGAAGTGTTTTAAATTCTTGGAAATTTTGCCAAAGACTCTTTCCTTTTAAATCTTCTTCTTTTTTGGAACTAAATTTAGAAATTAAAAAGAATATTTTGTCTTCTAATCGTTTGTATTCATTACCTTCAAGAACAAAGGAGCCCGATTTTGCTCCGCTATCAATAAATTTTATTTTTTTCTCCAGTAAAAATGCTCTTTCATGCAATTCAAATTTTTTATCTGGTAAACTTCCATAGTCAAAGAATCTATTGTTAACAAATGATTCAATTGCCGTCCAAGCTAAAATAGCTGAAGGTATTAATAACCATTCTAAATTTGAAGAATTTATACCATCTTCTTCAGCGTGTCTAATATATCTTTCTGCGAAATTTAAATAATCTCTGAAATTGAGCATATTAGGCATATCCTTGAGAGCTATACAATATTCCCACTACTTGGCTTACTGCTTTATTCATAAAATTTCTATCCAAATAAACATTTTCTTCTCTACTTTTAGCAAGAAACAATTGTGCGATCCTTTGCCTATCTTTTGGACTAGATCTTGTTCCAAGACCACGATAAGTGGGTTTATCAGAATCGTGTTTAAATTCAGACATTTCTTTTGCATTAAGCGGGTCTGGAATTTTTTTGTTTGTTTTTGGTATTCGATAATGATTAGCAAGTCTTTCAGGATGAGATTGTAGTAAACCAGCTACATAACTCCATCCACATAAAACAGACTCAATAAAAGCTTTAGTTCTATAAGATTTTCTATTTTCAATCGAATTACTTGGACCCCTAACTGCTCTGTATTGAGCATTATGAAGCGCTGCAAATCTTTTTCCCGCTTCTATTAAACCTTTATCTTTCAAAATATTTTCTTTATTCATAATTTCTGAATATTTTGGGTCAATAGATACTCCTGTTTCTGATAAATATGGTTCATAAACATTTTGGTCTAAATCATTATCTTTGAGTTCTTTCCCCCTTTCTTTTCCAAGATAATAATTTGCTATAAAGCTTCTAGCTCTTTTTACAGTAATCTTTTCTGATCTAGCACCAACATCTGGAAAATCTTCTTTCTCGTTCAACAAGTTAACCAATTGACACCATTGCCTTAGCCTATCTCCGAAAGTTGTTTCTTCAACCATTCTATCAAAAGTATCATTTGAAACAT
>NZ_JAUSCH010000126.1 GCF_030651595.1 Candidatus Oleimmundimicrobium sp.
TTGGTCACTCGTAAGCCCCCTTAGTTTACAGATATCAAAAAAACCTTCTATTTTCTTGTTTACGCCACCAATTGCTTGTATTTTTCCATGTTGATTGACGGAACCCGTTACTGCCAAATTCTGCTTGATGGAAATATTTGAGAGAGCGGAAAGAATAGCGTATAACTCGGCACTTGAGGCACTATCCCCTTCAACTCCCTCATAGAGCTGTTCAAAGCCTAAACTTATTGAGACCGAGAGCGGCTTATCGAGCGCGTAATTTCCTCTCAAATATCCATCCAATATCATCACACCCTTACTATGAACAGGGCCACTCATTTCAACTTCCCTTTCGATATCAACGACTTCGCCTTTCCCCATAGAAACGCGAGCGGTAATTTTCGACGGCTTTCCAAAAAAATAATCTCCCAAAAATACAATTGAAAGCCCGTTTACCTGTCCGACAACACTGCCTTCGGTATCCATTAAAATGGTACCGTCCTCAATAAGTTCCTGAATTTTATCCTCAATCATGTTGGAGCGATAAGTTTTTTTATCTATAGCTCTCTGAACGTCTTTAGCGGTTACGTATTTATTTCCGTTCTTTTCGGCCCAAAAACTTGCTTCATTTACAAGGTCGGCAACCTCCATAAATCTGGTCGAGAGTTTATTTTGATGCCCCACAAGCCATGAGCCGTATTCCACAATCCGAGCCACCGCTGAGCTGTCAAAATGTTTTAACCCCTCTTTACGACAAATTGCGCTGACAAATTCGGCATATTTTTTAATGTACTCGCCTGATCTTTTCATTTCCACATCAAAATCTGATTTGACCTTGAATAATTTCCTAAAATCTTCATCTAAATTATAAAGAAGGTAATAAATATACGGATTTCCAACCATCACAATTTTAATATCCAGAGGAATTGGTTCAGGTTTTAAGGTGGACGCCGGGAAAATCCGAAACTGCTCACCGATATTTTCTATAGTCGCTTTTCTGCTCCGAAGTGTTCTTTTTAAAGCATCCCAGGCCATATAACTCGTCAAAACATCAAGGGCTCTAACTACTAAATACCCTCCATTGGCACGATGAACGGCTCCCGGTTTTACCATCATAAAATCCGTAATCATGGCCCCGCCAAATTGCACCTGATATTCAATCTGCCCAAAAAGATTATAGTAAGTAGGATTTGTCTCAATCACCACTGGAGCCCCCCGGGTTTTGGAGTTATCAACCAAGACATTCACCGTATATTTTTCAAAAGATGGTTTCGCTGCAATCTCAAAACCAGGGAGGGGAATAAGCGGTTTCTTTTCATTGCTAAAATCTTCATGATTATTCACTATATCTTGCTGAACTTTCTCTAAATAATCAACAATCCTCTCGTTATCTCTATATTCATTCTTTAAATCTTCTATTAAGTGACCAACTGTAAAGAGAACTGTTTCTTTGTCTAATTTGTAAATTAGGTCTTTGATTCCCTTTTCCATATTACGAAGCTTCTTTAAAGAATGCCCTAAATCACTTTTAAGCTGCTCGCTCTCTTCTTGAATCTCTTTTTTCCTTTCTTCGGAAAGTTTGTCATACTTCTCAGGCGTAAGGGACTTTCCGTCAATAAGGGGCAAGGTCGTAACTCCCCCCGGAGAAAACTGAACCGCGAAACCGACTTTGCGAGCATGGTTTTTCAACTCTTTAAGAAGAGCATCTTTTCGAAATTGAAATTTATCTATTATCTCTTCTTTTTTTCTCTCGTAAGCTTCGCTCTCAAAAGCCTTGGGTATTGTTTCTTTGCAATTCTTAACAAGCTCGTTCATGTCTTTGGAAAATTTTTGTCCTTTTCCGGGAGAGAGCTCAACAGCTATTGGAAAACGAGAATCCTCAAAGTTATGAACATAGCACCAATCCGATGGAACCTTCCCTTTTTCGGCAGCATGTTTAACATAAGCCTTAACCGTGGTATCTTTACCCGTCCCCGACAAGCCCGATACGTAGATATTAAAATCCTTCGTCTTTATGTCCAAGCCAAATTCAAGTGCATCGACAGCCCGTTCTTGGCCGATAGTCCCATCCAAAGGAGGCAACTCTTCTGTGGTTTTAAAATCAAGATCATCTACGTTGCATACTTTCTTCAACTCTTTAAAAGAAAGCTCTAACTTTTTTGTCATAAGGATTTCCGAAGATGCTGCTATTATTATTTAGTATATATATTATATTATAATTTTCTTCTTTTATTTTAATTTTCCTTTAATTCATCAAAAGAGATAATTCGTCTACCAAAAATTACAAATAAATATCGATTATTAACACTTTAATATTTTTGGCCGATAGTATTAATATTATTTAAAAAAATAGAAAATAATTAAGGAAATGAAGAATGAAATTTTTTAAAATTTTTTCTCTGATTTTAATAACGATTTTCTTGATATTTAGCCTTATTTTTCTGGTATTTACCGCATCAATTAAATCGACCCTCTTAAATCAGCAGTTTATGGAGGAAGAATTTGATAAGGTAAATATTTACTCCATTTTAAAAGAGTCCATGGTAAAAAATATTGAGAATTCAATAAAGACAGATGAGGTAATGGAGAAAATCATAAGCACCTCAGTTTCTGAAGAATGGCTCAAAAATCAAATCCACCTACTTTTATTAAACACCTACAATTATCTGAAAGGAAAGAACGAAGAAATTGAGTTAAAAATCCCCTTATCCGAAGTAAAAGCCGAAATAAAAAAGAATCTATCAGATGAAATAGAAAACTTAATTCCGCCAGAAATAAAAGACAACCCTCAAGAAGTTGAGGCATTTAAATCGAACTTTGAAACCCAAATTTCTGAAAATATTGATGCAGGGTTCCCAAATGAAATTGACTTGCTCGAAAATAACATCGAAGAGATTGAGGTACTCAAAAAAAATATCTACTATCTCAATTCAATTTTTTACGGACTAATTGTGTTTAAGGCCTTTTTAGTTATCCTTTCGATATTGATACTCCGTAAAACAAAAAGCATACTCAAATTTATAGGAGGAAGTTACCTCGCTGCAGGGTTCATATTATTCCTAGCAAGCACCTTAATTAAATTTGCTTTTGGTGCTGTAATCCAAAAAATCGAGTTTCCCTTAATGCTTGGAGAACAAGCTATTCTGAGAATTTTTGCGGATGCACTTGCTCCCATTAATATGTATAACATCGTCATAGCAGGAGTCGGAATTCTACTACTTGCTTTATCCTTCATAAAATTTTCAACTAAAAAAGAGCAATCTGAACCACTTGCAGCAGAGATAAACTAATAAAGCATTTACACCAAATTCTCTGTAAACAGCCAGACGCTTACAGATTCCAGCCACCAGTTTCCAGGAAAAATGAAAGAACTTTTATTGTTTTTAGTTTTTTAAACCCGGGTGGGTCGGACAAATCGAAACTTGAGGCCGCCCCAATGAAACGAGAGGAAGGCCGGAAAGCCCTCCAGAGGCGGGCAAGCGAACAAAGTGAGCGCCCGAGAATCTGTCTGAGCGTAAGCGAGTTATTCTCGGCCCGCCCGGAGCGAGTAAAGTCGCGGATACGGCCGAGCGTGGAGCATGTTCGACCCACAAAAAAATACAATTAAACCGAGATTGCTACGCTCCTTTCGGTCACTCGCCTACCTGCCCTACCTGCCCACAAAAAATAATTCTTGGACGAGCAAGAAAATGAAGAAAGTAAGTTGCCTATCAACAGGCGAGCAAGCACTGTGTGAGCCGGTGATTTAGAACACTATCGTTCATGCCCAACGGGCACGTAAACTTATTCTCCTCAGGTACATTCAGAGCTTTGCTCAGTATTTGTCGATTCTCCTTCTGCCCCTTCTTTCTTTTCACTCTGGCAGCCAAAGATTCCAAAGATTAAAAATATGGTCAAAAAAATCACAAAAAATTTCTTCAATTTCCCCTCTCCTTAGTTAAGATTATCTATTAAATTGGAAACGAGCTTCATCGTTTCGCTCTCAGAAAGCGTTCCCGGAATCACATAAACCATAAATCTATTCTGTGCCCAAAAATATTACTTTTCTCCACCGGGCTCAGTTACATAAACTTCCACATCTTTAATTCTGGTAGATTTAATTTCCTCAAACCCCTCTTCAAATTTTTTCATTGTGTCTATCATCTTTATGGTCTCTTCACCGCAAGTACTCGAATCGGAGTACTCGGTAATCCAAATACTTAAACCCCCATCGTAATATCCAATAATCATATTATCGGCATTTTTAACCTCGCCTTGATGGGAGCGCACGGCAGTAGCAACAGCTTCTTCTCCAGCAACAATCCTTCTTAGCACAAGTTCATCGACTTTGCTGGGTAAAAAAGATTCCAATCCCTTGGGAGTAAATAGTGAGCATGCCCAGAAGATGGCCGTAAGAAGTATTATAATCAAGAGAAGAAAAATAACTTTTTTAAATTCTTTCAAATTACACCACCTAATCTTTATCCATTTCTTGGAACTCAAACCCTTACTTTAAAATAAAGAGCAAAACATAATTAAAAACGAATAAAAACATTAAAAGGACAGTTGTCCAGCCCACTCTTCTTTTTACCTTTGATTCATATATCATGCCAACTACAACAACAACCGTCATAATAATCGCTACAAGAGAACTTATTATCTGCTGGGGGTCGGCGACTGAAAAAAGTGGCGCTCTTGTGTAAAAGATATCCTCAATTCCTAAAACGAAGATGTTAAAGAGATTGCTTCCTAAAATATTCCCAATTGCCAAATCAATGGCCCCAAGCTTAACTGCCGCAATAGATATGGTCGCCTCCGGCAAAGATGTCGCTAACGCAATGAATAAGCTCCCCACAAAAGTTTCGCTTAAACCACTTAAGACAACAAGGTTCTTTCCGACCTGAGGAAGGAGCAGTGAAAGAACGACAATGATAGTCGCGTGAATTCCAAAAGAAAGGTAGGCCTTATCAAGCGGAATTTTTTTATAGGTCTCTCCTTTAAACTCAACAAACTTACCTTTCTGAAAAAGAAAGATAATCCTCACCCCAAGAAGATAAATGACGAAAATCAAAGGGGTGTATACGCCAATCCAAAAGATAGAAAATAAGGAGAAAGTCCTCTCAATGAAGATGCCGAGTACGACCACCCCAAGCAAAATTACCCCAAAAGAGGCCGAAATTATGTGCCCTTTTTCAATATCAGATAAGACTGACCCAGGTTCATACCATATATCGATTAGAGTAATTAAAAGCAGGTTAAAAAGGCAGGAACCGATAATTCCTCCTATGGCAATATTTGGGACATCTATGATGGCCACAGCGCTTATTCCGCTTATTAGCTCAGGCAATGAGGTCACCGTCGCCAGAAGAATGACTCCTACCCAAATTCTTCCAAGACCAACTTTCTCGGCTATCACATCGCCGTATTTAGCCAGTCTTGAACCTGAAAAAACTATGACCAAACTCACCAGAATAAATTGAAGCAAAGAAACTGAAAGAGAATTCATAAGGGCCCTCCGATAATTCTAGAAGCTTTTAATTAAACCTTCATCCTTTTAAATAAATATCCTCCAAAAAATATCATAAAGGTCGCGAACCCAACCAAAGCAAAAAAGCACACAAAGGGATTTATTTGAGAAGTTCCCAACAGGCCGGCCCTTATCCCTTCAACACCATATGTGAGAGGATTTATGTATGTGAGATACCTTAAAAAAGGAGGCAGAGTGCTTATCGGAAACACTGCGCCGGAAAGACCAAAAACCGGAAAGATTACAAAGTTCATGACGAGCTGGAATCCGTGCATATCTTCCATTGGTGAGGCAAAAGCAATTCCCAAAGCGGTAAAAGACAAGCCAATTAGCACCATAAACAATATTGCAACCAAAAATCCTGTCACGCTGGAAACGCTCCCGCCTAAAAATAGAGAGAACACCAAAATTATGAGCCCCTGGATAAGGGCAGTGGTAGCTCCTCCCAATGTTTGACCCAGCATTATTTCCACCCTTGAAACGGGAGCCACCAGCGTCTCCTTTAAAAATCCAAACTGCTTATCCCAAATTATCTGTATCCCGGAAAACACCGAAGTAAATAAGACACTCATAGCTACAACACCGGGAATGATAAACCTGATATAATCGTGCTCCATTCCGGGGACACTGACAACGGAGTTGAGACCAAACCCGAGGATTAGCAGAAAAAAAAGGGGCATGCCCAAACTTCCAATAATCCTGCTTTTCGAACGCAGATAACGCTTTACATTTCTCAACCAAATCGTATATATCGTATTCATTTATCTTCTCATCTCAGCCCTTCGCATCATTCGCATATGCTCTACCGAACCTGCCTCTTCTTCCCTTATGGTTCTACCCGTAAAATACAAAAAAACATCTTCAAGGGTTGGTTTGTGAACATTGATGGACTTTATCTCAATATTATTCTGACACGATAGATTGACAATTTCCGCAATATGTTTCTCCGCGTCAGTTACGTTAATTGTAAGCATTCCATCGTGCTCTTTCGAGGATTTATACCATGGAAATTCCTCTACATATAAACGCAACGGTTCGGCACTGGGTGTCTCAACCGTTATTACGTCACCGCCTATACCATCCTTTAAATTTTTCGGGGTATCGAGCGCGATAATTTTACCTTTATCGATAATCGCCATTCTATCACAGAGCCTGTCCGCCTCCTCCATATAATGGGTTGTAAGGATTATGGTGACATTTTTCTCCGTACTTAATCTCTGAATATATTCCCAAATATGATTTCTCGTTTGAGGGTCTAACCCGAGAGTCGGCTCATCTAAAAACAAAACCTTTGGTTCATGCATCAACCCTCTTGCAATTTCCAAACGCCTTCTCATCCCACCGGAAAACTTCTTAACAAGGTCATTTTTTCTTTCATCTAACTCTACCAATTTCAAAAGTTCTTCAATTTTTTTAATCCTTGTGTCTCTTGGAATATGATAAAGCCGTCCGTGAAAATCCATGTTTTCATAGGCAGTAAGTTCCTCGTCTAAACTGGGGTCTTGAAAAACAATTCCGATAGATTTTCTGACAGCATCCCTTTGTGTCCATATATTAAAACCATTGACACTTGCTTTTCCAGAAGTTGGATTAAGCAGGGTTGCCAACATCGATATGGTCGTGGTTTTCCCGGCCCCGTTGGGACCCAGGAAACCAAACACCTCTCCTTCTCTAACTGTGAAACTCACGTTATCTACTGCTGTAAGATCGTTAAATCTTTTTGTTAAACCTTCAAGGATTATGATTTCCTTTATCCTTTCGCACCTTCTTTAACTTTTTATTTGCCCATATATCAGCAAGAGCAGTGAAAACCAAAACAACCACCTGGGAATCAACCCTACAATATATAAGGTAAGAGGTAAACTCACAAATAATAAGAGCAGACACTTAAAACAAGGAAACTCTTTGCTACAATTTTCTGCTCAGCTGTGCCCCCTCACCCTTCTCTTTCAACT
>NZ_JAUSCH010000127.1 GCF_030651595.1 Candidatus Oleimmundimicrobium sp.
CAATGGCAACCCCATTGCTGCCTGTCACTTTCAAAAGGTTGTAGGTCACATTGCCAGTGTCTAAGTTTGGCATTACCAACAAATTGGCGGGTGCCGTCAATGTCGTCTCAGGAAAGTTTGCCTTTCGGATCGTGTCTGACAGTGCGGCATCGGCTTGCATTTCTCCGTCGACCTCCATGTCTGGTGCGCGTTGCTCAAGAATGCGCCTGGCTTTGGCCATTTTTTGTGCGGACACCGTGCTTCGACTGCCAAAGTTGGAGTGCGAAATCAGTGCCACCCTTGGAGAGATCCCAAACCGCCGAATCTCTTCAGCGGCTTGGATCGTCATGTCAGCGATCTGTTCGGCTGTTGGATCCTCATTGACATGGGTGTCGCAGATAAAGAGTGTGTGTTCTGGCAAGAGCAAGACGTTCATCGCAGCGTACGTTTGCACACCTGGTTTCTTGCCGATGACTTCATCGACATACTTCAATTGGTTATCAAACCGGCTGCCAATACCGCAAATTAATGCATCGCCGTCTCCGCGCTGCAGCAGCAGTGAACCAATTAAGGTGTTGTGCTTGCGCACCATGGATTTGGCGATGTTTGGTGTCACACCTGACCGGGCTTGGAGCTTATAGTAGGCCGTCCAAATTTCATGAAAGCGTTCATCCTCTTCGGGATTAACCACAAGGAATTGCTCGCCCGGTATCAAGCGCAGGCCCAGCTTCTTAATCCGCATTTCGATGACTGACGGACGTCCAACCAGGGTTGGAATCGCAATTTTTTCGTCAATGATCGTTTGCACAGCGCGCAGTACCCGCTCATCCTCACCGTCAGCGTAAATGACTCGCTTGGGGTGTTGACGAGCTTGGTGAAACACGGGGCGCATTAACTGGCCTGAGTGATAAACCAAGGCTTGGAGCTTTTGCTCGTAGGCCTCTAGGTCTTCAATCGGACGGGTGGCAACACCGGACTCGGCCGCAGCTCTTGCAACCGCCGGCGCGATCCTAACGATCAGTCGGGGATCAAAGGGCTTGGGTATGATGTATTCGGGCCCAAAGCTGAGCTCCTCGTCTTGGTAGGATTGTGCCACTTCATCGTTTTGTTCGGCTTGTGCAAGCTCAGCAATCGCCTTCACGCACGCTAACTTCATCTCCTCAGTGATGCGTGTTGCACCCTCATCGAGTGCACCGCGAAAAATGAACGGGAAGCACAAGACATTGTTGACTTGATTGGGGTAGTCAGAGCGTCCGGTTGCGATGATGCAGTCTGGGCGGGCAGCTTTGGCGACATCGGGTCGGATTTCAGGGTCAGGATTGGCCAGCGCCAGGATCAAGGGACTCGGGCCCATGGTTTTTACCATCGGTCCGGTCAGCACATCCTTGGTCGAGCAACCCAAAAAGACGTCGGCATCGACCATCGCATCGGCCAGCGTCCGCATGTCCGTGTCTTGCGCATAGCGGGCTTTGTTGGCTT
>NZ_JAUSCH010000128.1 GCF_030651595.1 Candidatus Oleimmundimicrobium sp.
GGGCGGCGCGCGGCGGCGTCGAGCATCTGGCGATGGATGGCATGGGTCTGCTCCAGTCGGTCGAGCCGCTCGGCGGCGCGGCCTGCGCGCTCGCCCTGGCGGCGCAGGTTGTGGATGAACAGGGTGATGGTGAGGGCGACGAGGGCGATGGCCGCCACCCGCCGTGCCCAGCGCCGGGTGAGAAGCACGACCACCAGGCTGGCCCACATCAGCGCAGGCCCTTCTTCCAGTCGTCGAGCCGCGCCCAGACGGCCACCGCGATCCCGCCCAGCGCCAGGGCGATGAACAGCCAGCGCAGGCTATCCAGATAGGGCACCAGCGGCAGCACGGCACCCTGCGCCTCCGTCAGCACCTCCTGCGCCACCTCAACCCCGGCAGCGCCAACGGTCGCGGCACCGGCCGCGCCGGTGCCGCGCAGCGTGCGGCTTGCGGCCAGTGTCTCGCGCGCGGGCGGGGTTTCCGCGGCAAACGGCACCGCGCGCACCGGGAAGCGCTCGCCCCACTGGCGCGCGGGGCCGAGGTCGATGTGGATGAAGCCCGAGCGCGGGTAGAAGCCAAACCCAAGAAACCCCACTTCGCGGGCCGCCGCCTCGAACGCCACCGGGTCATGGTTCGACATTGCGATATCGAAGGCCGTGCCGTCCATGTGCTTCGAGCGCGGCGCCCCGCCGACATTTCGGTTGTGCTCGGGCGAGCGATAGGCCGAGCGGACGATCAGCGGCTTGCCCAGCCGGTCGCGCAGGGCCTGCAGCTTGTCCAGCGCTTCCGGGTGCAACTTCAGCTGGCCGGTGCCGCGGCAGGCGATCTCGGCGGGCGAGAAGTTCCGCCAGCGCCAGAGACACTCGGGCACATCGCGGAAATGGCGGAAGCTGCGGATGGGGTCGGACATGAGGCGTCTCCTTGGGGTGATGGGCATGCGGAAGGGGCCGTCGTGCGCAGGCGCGGCGGATGGGCTGTCAATGTTGCGAGTTGGGCAGGCTGCCAGCGTTGGCTTGCGGACCGGTGGCCAGAGCGGGCGCTGGGCTGTGCGACTGCCTGGCGTCAATCTCCGTTCTTGCGCTGAAACGCGGCGAAGATCAGGTTGCGCATGTCGTGGATGTCGCGCTCGATCCTGGCGAGGCGGTCGTGGTCGATCTTGCGATCCTCGTCGCGGCGCTTCTCGATGCGCGCGCGCTCTTCAGCCAGCTCCTGCTCAAGCTTGTGCAGCAGCGCCTCGTTCGTGAATGCCTTGCGCGTCACGGCGGTCGCCAACCCGGCGATGAAGGTGAACCAGACGCCGATGGCGGCGGCGATGCCATGATCGCGGAAAGCCTGCGCGATCTGCTCGAAGAGGGAAGATTGCTGCGTCATGCCGACAGGATCCCGACTTCGTTCGGCAGCGTCAGATCGCTCCAGGGGGTGCCATCGACCGGATTGACTGCCCAGCTGGAATAGACCGGCACCGGCGCCAGGCTGGGCACTGTCACCGGGGCGGCGTCATGGCTCACGCCACTCATGCGCAGGAAGCCGGCCGTAGCGTCGGGTCCATCCGTACCCGCTTGCGCGATCTGCTTGAGATGCACGCCCGCGATGGCCGAGACCGAGGCCGGGCCGGTCGGGCCAGTGAGCGAGAAGGACATGCGCTGTCCCGCTGCGGTGCTGGCAACCCGCGTGGCGACGTCGCCGTCGCGCAGCGCGTCGATGCTGCCCACCATCTCGTTGAAACTGGCAATGGCGTTGGGGCTGCGGCGCACAAAGCGCCGCCCGATGGTCGAGACGCCGTCGAGGGCTGCAATATGGGCGTAGTACCAGGTCCGGTTCGCCGAAATCCCGTGCAGGGCCGTGTTGGCAAAGACCACGTGGCGCGGCTTGCCCTTTCCGTTCGTGTTCGCGGCGGTGGCCGTCGATTGCAGCACGCCCTCGACATAGAATTCGATGGTGATCTCTGCGCCGACGGCAACCCGCACATCGATCCATTGCGGCTGACCATTAGCGGCGGTGTAGGAGGAGCTGCCCTGCACGCTGGTGTTGCCAGCGGCAATGGCGTGATAGCGGTTGGTGGTTGTGATCGGCTTGATCTGGGCCAGCAGCACGTTGTCGGCGCTGTAGAACTCCAGAAAGCTGGCCTCGGACCGGTTGATGCTGTTGGCGTCGGCGTTGGGCGGTACATAGCGGAACCCCAGCCAGAGATCGCCCGTCGGCTCGGGTACCGAGAAGGAGAACGGCGCGGAATGGGAGTTCGTCCCGTTGTGCCGGATCGCGTTGACGTCGAGTGTCGGGTCGAACCCCCCGGCGACGGTGCTCAGAAGCCCCGAGATACCGGCGATGTCGGTGGGCTGGTGCCCCAGATGCAGGACGTACGTCATGGCAGTTCCACTTCGATATAGAGGGATGCATGGGCGGCGGAGAGCGCTGTGCCCCCGCCGTGATCGAGGAAGAGCGAGGCATCGCCCGAGGTGAGGCGTGAGCCGCCGCCGAGATCGAGCCAGGCTTCGAGTTCTCCGATGCTGAGGTTCTTGTCCCAGCCGAGCTCGATGAAGGCATGCGCCTGATAGAGGCGCAGATCGGGATCCTCATAGCCCAGCGCCTGCGCGCCGGGTGGAACCGGGTAGCTGAACTGCGAGGGCAGCGAGCGCAGCGTACCGCCATCGCCCGGATCGCGCCCCTGGATATGAGGATAAAAGGCGGCGCTGGGCGCTGCGGTCCATGTGGGCGCGCCGCTGACCGGGTCATCGCGCCAGATACCGTTCCGGCCGATCCAGAGACTGGCAGCGGCGGGATCGAGGACGAACATCAGGACGTCTCCTGCGCCATGGGTCGGCAGCCCGGTCAGGCGCTGACTGGCGGCACTGGTGTTCGAGGACCAGAGCGTTCCATTG
>NZ_JAUSCH010000129.1 GCF_030651595.1 Candidatus Oleimmundimicrobium sp.
AAAACGAAGCAAAAGAAGGGCGGCCGATCATTTTTTGACGGCTCCGAAATAACGGTTGTTCAGGTGCCTGCTTGCCAGCCTCGCCAGCGGCGGGCACGGCGGTAGGCACGGCAGAACTCGCTCCGATAAATCGGAGCTCAAACAGCTTCGGCTCATTTCCCTCACAATTTATTTCTCCCTGCCTGCCGGTAGGCACGGCGCCTAAAAATGATATGGCGTATAAAAAAGCGTGCTCATATGCTTGCCCGCCTGTGGAGGGCCTGCCCGCCTCTGGAGAGTCGCTATCTACTCGGCCCACGGGGTTTTAAAAACCAAAATATTTAAAAGCTCTTTTGATTTTCCTGGAGACTGGCAACTGATGGCTGTTTTTTGGAATTTGGCTAATTTTAGAAACTTTTGTTAAGATGATTATGGATTCAAAAGAAAGGAGATAGTCGTATGTCAGGACATTCAAAGTGGCATTCAATTAAGCACAAAAAGTCAAAAGAAGATGTAAAGAAAGGTAAAATATTTAGCAAATTATCCAGGTATATAACTGTTGCTGCCCGAGAAGGTGGAGGGGATATTAGTGGCAATTCTTCTCTTGCTTTAGCTCTTCAAAAGGCGAAGGATTACAATATGCCCGCTGCAAATATAGAACGGGCTATTAAAAAAGGAACAGGTGATCTTGGGGGAGCAGAGGCTTTCGAAAAAATTATCTATGAAGGATATGGGCCCGCCGGGGTTGCTGTTATGGTTGAGGCGATGACGGATAATCGGAATAGAACGGCTTCAGATATAAGAAATATTTTTTCGAAACACAACGGAAATCTTGGAACTACAGGCTGTGTGGCATGGATGTTTGATAGAAAGGGCGTAATTTTAGCAGGCAAAGATGAAAATATAGATGAAGACACCTTGCTTTCCATAGCTCTTGAAGCAGGCGCTGAAGATTTAAAAAACGAGGATGATCATTTCGAAATAATCACTGAACCGGTAGATTTAAATTCGGTTTGTGATGTTTTGAAAGATAAAGGTGTTAAATTTTCCTCCGCTACAATTACTATGCTGCCCAAAGATATGGTCAAATTAAACAAAGCGGATGCGAAAAAAGCTTTAAAACTCATGGATGTTCTCGAGGACCATGATGATGTTCAAGAGGTGTATTCAAACTTTGATATTCCCGATGAAGTAATGGATGAAATTGCGGCCGAATCCTAAATTGTTAACCGGAACATTGTTTCTAATAAATCTCGTGTTAAAATTGAATAAAACATATGTTCGAATAAGATATTCAAATTGTACAAAGATGAGGATTGCTTGTGATTATTTTAGGGTTAGATCCGGGGTTGGCTATTACCGGGTTTGGGGTTATTGATTGTAAAGGAAATAGACTAAAACCAATAAGCTATGGATGTATAAGAACCGAAGCTAAACTTTCTCTACCTGTTAGACTTGATAAGGTGTTTAAAGAGATGGAAATTTTAATTAACAAGTATAATCCACAAGAAGTGGCAGTTGAGAGTCTTTTTTTTAATTCTAACGCGAAAACAGTTTTTGCTGTTGGTCAAGCCAGAGGAGTAGCCTTATTGGCAATGGCCAGAGCCGGTTTGCCCGTTTCGGATTATACGCCACTTCAAGTGAAACAAGCCGTTGTGGGATACGGAAGAGCCGATAAATTGCAAGTTCAAAATATGGTAAAAACTCTTTTGTGTTTATCAGAATACCCGAAGCCGGATGACGCAGCCGATGCTTTAGCTATAGCGATATGTCACGCACATTCAAGGAAGATGAACAGAGTGGGTAATGAGGAGTGAGAAGTTGGTAAAAGATGGCAAATAGCTTATAGCTTATAGCAGATAGCAAATAGTGTTTTGTTTTAAACATTTTAAATTTTAAATTTCCGTGCCTACCGGCAGGCAGGCTGACAGGCAGGTAGTTTTACATTTTTCATTTTCATTTTTTCATTTAAAACGAGCTGGGGGCTGGAAGCTGACATGATTGCATATCTTGAAGGGAAAATTAAAGAAAAAGGGACAGATAAAATTGTGGTCGATGTAAATGGAATCGGTTTTGAAGTTTTTGTTTCAAGTAATTCTTTGCGTAATTTGCCTGAAAAAGGTGAGATAGCTGGTGTTCATACATATCTTCATGTGCGTGAAGATATTTTGCAGATTTTTGGTTTTAATTCTTTAGAAGAAAAAGAGATGTTTTTAAATTTACTCTCAGTATCAAAAATTGGTCCAAAAATTGCTTTGTCAATACTTTCTGCTCTTTCTTTGGATTCTTTGAGAAAGGCAATTATTATGGGTGATTTGGAAATGATAACCGCAATACCGGGGATAGGTAAAAAAGGAGCTCAACGGTTGATTCTTGAATTAAAAGAAAAACTTGAACTCCCTGATTTTTTTGAGAATATACCTGAGCAGGTTAATAATTCTGCTTACATTGAAGCAAGAGATGCCTTAGTTAACCTTGGCTATTCAACAATGGAGGCAGCTAAGGCACTAGAAGGGTGCCTTAATAAAAACAATCTTTCCGCTGAAGAAATGATAAAATTTGCCTTAAAGAAACTGGCAAAATGTTAATTGCGCGCTTTATTGGTAAAAAGTTTTTTTGATATAGGAGTTGTGCTTATGGAAGAAAGAATTTTATCTACAAATTTGACACCTGAAGACATTGAATATGATAAAAACTTGCGACCTAAAAGATTGGTTGAGTTTATTGGCCAGGGGAAAATTAAAGAACATCTGGGCGTGTATATTTCAGCAGCTAAAAATCGTAAAGAGACATTAGACCATGTTCTTTTATCCGGTCCTCCCGGTTTAGGGAAGACCACTCTTGCCGGAATTATCGCTAACGAGATGGATGTAAGCATAAAAGTTACTTCCGGGCCGGCTCTTGAACGAGCTGGAGACTTAGCAGCCATTTTAACTAATTTAGAAGTTGGAGATGTCTTATTTATTGATGAAATCCACCGCCTAAATAGAAACGTGGAAGAAGTTCTTTACCCGGCTATGGAGGATTTTGAGCTGGATATAATTATTGGTAAAGGGCCTAGCGCAAGGTCACTTAGGTTAGAAGTGCCTCGCTTTACTTTAGTTGGAGCAACGACACGAACAGGTTTAATCACCTCTCCTTTAAGAGACAGATTTGGGGTTGTTGCCCGGCTTGACTACTATACGGTTGAGGAACTTGAAGAAATTACCAAACGCTCTGGTTCAATCTTGGGAGTTAAGATTGATTCAGAGGGGGCACACGAAATAGCCAGACGCTCAAGAGGAACGCCACGAGTTGTAAATCGCCTGCTTAAAAGGGTTAGGGACTATGCTGAAGTTAAGTGTGATGGTATTATAAACAAAGATGTAGCCATGGAGGCCCTTTCATTTTTTGAGGTTGATAATAAGGGTTTAGATAAACTGGACCAAAGAATTTTAATGACCTTAATTGATAAATTTGATGGTAAGCCGGTTGGGCTTAACACACTTGCTACTGCTATTGGGGAGGAGTCCGATACTGTAGAGGACGTCTATGAACCATATCTCCTCCAACTTGGTTTTTTGATGCGTACCCCAAGAGGACGAATAGCTACCGGGAAAGCGTATGAGCATTTTGGAATTAAACCTAAAGAAGACAACCCCGCGCTATTTTAGAGAGTTAAAATTTACAGGTGCTCCGGGGGTTTAAAAATTGGGAGCTGAAAACTAATCTAAATCTTTGTTCTCCACTTTTTTAGTGTTCAGGCATCGGAGGTTGAAATGCATAGAAAAGAAAATAGAATTTTACTGCCTATGACTAAAAAAACGATAAATAAGAACCTTATCAAAATTATTTCTTCGTTGATTTCAAAAAATCAAGGCAAATTAACCGCCTTAGGAGTTGTCGAAATACCCAAAGATTTATCACTTAGTTATGGGGCTATTCCCGCGCGAAGGTTTAGGAAAATCATAAGTGATTTAGCCCAAACGGGGCAGTTAGAAAGAGTTGAAATGAAGACTTTGGTTGGAGTTTCTCACCAGGGGTGGCAGGAAGTAATTAATTCGGCTCAAAAAGAAAGGTGCAACTTAATCTTTCTGGAGTGGGATGGAAAAGGTGATGGAAAAAGGCGTTTTTACGGAACCACGATGGATGAAATTGCACAGAAAACTTCTAATGATATTGTAATTGTTAAACCCGGCAAGGGTGGGGAATTTAAAAAAGTACTTGTTCTTTTAAGAGGCGGGGTACACGCTAAGCTTGGTTTGAGTCTCGCAACTTCAATTGTCGATAAATTTGGTTCTTCTCTAACGGTTTTGCATATTTCAAGCACCGCTCCCAAGCAATTTCAAAAAGATAAAACTGCTTTAAAGAACTATTTAAAAAAGCAAGCAAGTTTTGCTGATAAAATAAATATCGTTTCTTTACCTTCTCCCGATACTGAAAAGACAATTCTGGATTTTGCCAAAGATTATGACGTTATTATAATGGGTGCTTCCACAAAAGACGGCAAAACAACTCCTTTTGGGCCAATATCTCAAAAGATAGCAAAAAATTTAGACGCGACCACAATTATCGCAATTGCCGGGGTCCCTTCGCAGTTACCAATTTTTGAGTCAGAGAAGAAGAGCGTTAAATTGCATTCGGCCAAAAAAGATATCTCTGAAGTCGTTGATAGATGGTTTGCGGAAAACACTTTTCACGCTGAGGAATTTTCAAATATCGAAGAACTTGTTGAATTAAAAGAAAAACAAGGGCTTACAATAAGTCTGGGCCTGCCAACATTAAACGAGGGTGAGACCGTCGGTAAAATAATACATACTATAAAAAGTGAACTTTACGATAAGCATCATCTTATTGACGAAATTGCCCTAATCGATAGCAATTCAACTGATGGAACGCAAGAAATTGCTCGTAAATTAGGAATACCGGTTCTTGTTGATAGTGAGATATTGCCTTCTCAGGGAGCAAAAAAGGGGAAAGGGGAGGCGCTTTGGAAAAGTCTTTATGCTTTAAATGGCGATATTATTGTTTGGATAGATACAGATATTAAGAACATCACTCCAAGTTTCGTATATGGATTGGTTGGGCCACTTATTAAATATCCAAGGATAAAATATGTAAAAGGGTTTTACCGTCGTCCCATAAAAGTTAGAGACACACTTCGCGAAACAGGCGGAGGAAGAGTTACTGAACTTACCGCGAGACCTCTCATAAACCTTTTCTTCCCGGAGCTATCGGGTCTTGTGCAGCCGCTTTCGGGTGAATATGCCGGAAGGCGAGAGACACTTGAGCAAGTTGGTTTTTACACGGGATACGGCGTTGAAATAGGTTTATTGATAAATATTTTAGAAAAATTTGGCTTATCTGTTTTTGGCCAAGTGGATTTAATTAAGAGGATTCACAGAAATCAAAGTCTTTCAGATTTAAGTAAAATGTCTTTTGCTATTCTTCAAGTGGTTATCGAATGGCTTGAGAAGAAAAATAAAGTGTATTTGCTCCAGGAAATGAATAAGTCAATGAAGCTTATTCATCGCGATCCTAAGAATTTTTATCTTGAAGTTAAAGAAATAGAAGATACTATGAGGCCACCCATGATTGAAATGCCCGAATACGTTGAGAAGTTTAAAAAATTATCGTAGATTAGTTTTTTCATTTTCTTGCTCGTCCTAAGAATTTTATTTTGTGGGCGGGCAACAGCTCTGGATTGCCTACAAATAACCCCCCTGGGTTTTAAAAGATAAAAACTAATGGCTTATAGGTTCGTCATTGCGAGAGACCGAAGGGAACGTGGCAATCTCATAGGTGGCTGATAGCTGGGGGATGTTTCCACTGGGATTTTAGAAGGGTTGTTAATTCCTTTGTTTTTGTGATGTTTTTTCGCTAATTCCACAACCTTAAACAACTGTGATAAACTAAATTAAATCCAGCTTAAGAAGGGAATCTTATGCGCACGGGTATTGCAAATCTACCGCTTCACGGTGGCAAAGCCCCCAGGTGGCTTTTTTCCAGAATGACAAAACTGGCAAGAGAAATAGCCATTGTAATTGTGACTGAGTTTGGGCCCGAGGAAATGCTTAGAAAGCTCTCCGACCCGTTTTGGTTTCAGGCCTTCGGTTGTGTTTTAGGTTTTGACTGGCACAGCTCCGGGGTAACCACTACTACTTGTGGTGCTCTTAAAGAAGGGATAAAAGATATCGGGCCTGATTTAGGATTGTTTGTTGCCGGCGGGAAAGGTGCAACTTCTCGTAAGACCCCAAGTGAAATAGAAAAAACCGAAGGATTTCTTGCGATTGACCCAAAAATCCTTATATCTACAAGCAAGATTACTGCCAAGGTAGATAACAATGCGCTTCAGGATGGGTATCAGCTCTATCATCACTGCTTCATTTTTACCAAGGAAGGTTCATGGGCCGTGGTTCAACAAGGGATGAATGAGGTAAATTTATACGCGAGAAGATACCACTGGCTGGGCGAGAAGGTTAATGATTTTGTAAATGAACCTCATTCCGCAATATGTTGTGATAAGAAAAATCCCTCTTTAAATTTAGTGGCCAAAGAAAGTGAGGAGGCAAGAGAAGTAACGGCCTCGCTTTCCAGGGAAAAGCCAGAAACCCTGGTCAAGGAGCTCAAAAGAATCAAGACACTTGAACTGCCTGCCCGTCATTCAGTAAAGGTTGGCGATATAAATCCTGATAGGATTGAGAAGATCTTTCTTAAGACCTATGAGAGGCAGCCCGAGGATTTTAAGACACTTCTTGCGATGCCGGGAGTTGGTCCCAAGACCATTAGGGCATTAAGTTTAATATCCGAGCTTGTTTACGGGGTTAAGCCGAGCTTTAAAGATCCGGTGCGCTATAGTTTTGCTCACGGGGGAAAAGACGGACATCCTTATCCGGTCGATAGGACTACATATGATAAATCCATAGAGATTTTGAGGACTGCAGTTTCACATGCTAAAGTTGGACGGGAAGAAAAACTGCAGGCTTTTAGAAGGTTAGGAAACTACGGTGGGTAGGAGTTAAAAATGGCAAAAATTCTTTTACATGCGTGTTGTGCTCCTTGTTTAATATATTCTTATGAAAAGTTAGTTAAAGAAGGCTATGAAGTAACCTGTTTTTACTATAATCCCAATACTCATCCCTTCAGAGAATACAAAGAACGGCTAAAGTCTGTTCGGAAATGCTGCGAGGAATTAAATATTCCTTTGATTGTTGGCGAATATGAACTTGAGGAATATTTTCGAAGAGTGGCTTTTCACGAGGACGAAAGATGCTCTATTTGTTATAATTTGCGTTTGAGGAAAACGGCCGAAACAGCTAAAAAGAACGGCTTTGACGCATTTACAACAACATTAACTATAAGTCCGTATCAATCGCTTGAGCTAATAAAAAAAATTGGAGACAAAATAGCTCACGAGGTTGGTGCTGATTTTTTGTTTAAAGATTTTAGGGAAGGTTTTAAGGAGAGTCACGAAAAAGCAAGAGAGATGGACTTATACATGCAAAAATATTGCGGATGCTTGTTTAGTGAATGGGAGCGTTATGGTAAAAAGAAATGAAAAATGGAGAATGAAAAAGTAAAAACTATAATTAAAAGTTAATAAAGTCTTCAGTTTTACATTTTTATTTAAGTCACTGCCGACTCCCGCTTGCCCGCCTCTGGCGGGACTAAGAGACTTCCGACTGATAGGGTATAGGGTAAAGTAGGAATTAGGATTAAGGAGCAATTGTACAGGTTAAGAGCTTAATCCTTATAACTTATTGCTTATAGCTGGTGGCTGGCGTCTGGCAGCTTATAACTGGCAACTTACAGGAGTTGCGCGTGAACTTTGAAACAATAGGAAAAATAATTTTAATATTTGCAATCGTGCTTTTTGTTATAGGCAGTCTTTTTTATCTTGCCGGGAGAGTTGGTTTCAAAGGTCTCCCCGGCGATATATTTTATAAAAAAAATGAGTTTAGTTTTTATTTTCCTATAGTAACTTGCATTGTCATAAGCATCATCTTAACTGTAATTATCAATCTAATCTTTTTTTTCTTAAGACGGTGATTTATGAAAACTTCTGATTTCAATTATTGTTTACCTGCTGAATTAATAGCCCAAAAACCTATTGAGTCCAGGGATAGTTCGCGTCTTATAGTTGTTGACAGAGGCGTAAATAAAATTGAACATAAAACCTTTAGAGATATTGCTGAATTTTTGCAAGCAGGAGATTGCCTTGTCATAAATGATACGCGCGTTCTTCCGGCTCGGCTTAAGGGAGTAAAAGATAAAACCGGGGGCAAGGCGGAAATTTTTCTTCTCACCGAACTTAAAGAGGGTCGTTGGGAGGCGCTTGTTAAACCGGGGCGTCGGCTTCAACCGGGCACGAAAGTTATATTTAAAGATGGAATTTTAATTGGAGAAATTGAGGGCCGTCTTTCTGGTGGTAAACGAATTGTTCGTTTTGAATATGAGGGAAATTTTAAGGAAATTTTAAAAAAAGTTGGCGAAGTTCCTCTTCCGCCTTATGTGCATCGTAGTTTAAAAGAACCGGAGCGTTATCAAACTATTTATTCTAAGGAAGAAAAATCGGTTGCTGCTCCCACTGCCGGTTTGCATTTTACGCCTGTTTTTATGGATGAGCTTAAAGAAAAGGGAGTTCGTTTCGCTACTGTAACATTAGAAGTTGGGTTGGATACATTTCGTCCGGTAAAAACGGAAAATATTGAAGAGCACGAAATTCACAAAGAGCGCTTTAAGTTAACCGAAGAGTCGGCTGATATTATAAATAAGACAATTTTGAAAGGAAAAAGAGTGGTGGCCGTTGGAACTACCTCGGTTAGAGTACTGGAATCATCCGCGATACAGAGTCAAAAGAAAAAATATGTAGTGAAAGCGGGTGGAGGGGTTACGGATTTGTTTATTTATCCGGGATATGAGTTTAAAATAGTGGATGCTTTGATTACAAATTTTCATCTTCCTAAATCAACGTTGTTAATGTTGGTTTCGGCTTTTGCGGGGCATGATTTAATTATGAGGGCTTACAAAGAAGCAATCGATAAAAAATACCGGTTTTTTAGTTTTGGCGACGCGATGCTCATTATTTAGTTGATAGTGGGTAGTCGGTAGTGGTTAGTTGTTGGCAGAGAAGAAAGAAGAGAATTTAAAAAATTACTCCCGACTCCTTACTAACGACTCACGACTTAGTGGAGGTTCTATGGCTTTTGATTTTAAACTAAAACATACAGATAAAAATTGTGGCGCGAGAGCCGGTAAGATGATTACCACGCATGGTATAATTAACACTCCTGTTTTTATGCCGGTTGGAACCAGGGCGGCGGTAAAAACAATGTCACCCGATGAGCTAAAGAAAATCGGCGCTCAAATAATTTTATCCAATACTTACCACCTGTATCTTCGACCGGGACACAAACTCATAAAAGAGGCGGGCGGCTTGCATAATTTTATGAGTTGGAATAAACCGATTCTTACTGATAGCGGAGGGTTTCAGGTTTTTAGTCTCGGAAAAACACTCAAGGTTACTGATGAAGGTGTAAATTTTAAATCGATAATTGATGGCTCTTCTCATTTTTTAACTCCGGAGATGGCAATTGAAATTCAAAATGATTTGGGGGCGGATATTATCATGGCCCTGGATGAGTGTCCTCCTTATCCCTCAGAAAAAAAACATGTTAAAGAAGCAGTCGAACGGAGTTTGCAATGGGCAAAGCGTTGTAAAAAAAGTCATCACTCTGAGGAGCAAGCACTTTTTGGAATAGTTCAGGGTGGAGTTCATCGAGATTTAAGGGAATATAGTGCTCAAAATACTGTCGAAATAGATTTTCGCGGATATGGAATCGGTGGTTTCAGCGTAGGAGAACCCCATGACTTGATGCTCGAGGTACTTAACGAGACCGTTTCTTTTTTACCTAATAATAAACTGCGTTATCTTATGGGAGTCGGTAATCCCACGAGTATTTTAGAAGCGATAGGTTTAGGTATAGATATGTTTGATTGTGTGCTACCCACCCGGATTGCTCGCAACGGAACTGTATTTATTTCAACCGGCAGGCTTAATATTAAAAACGCGCTTTACGAAAAAGATTTCGGGCCATTGGACTCCAATTGCGATTGTTATGTTTGCCGGAATTTTTCAAGGGCTTACCTTAGGCACCTCTTTAAAATTGGTGAAATCTTGGCTTTAAGGCTTCTAACGTGGCATAATCTTAGTTTTATCTTTAATTTAATGGACCATGCTAGAATTGCGATACAGGAAGATTCATTTTTGGATTTCAAAGCATTGTTCAACGAGCAATATCAGAGATAAATTAAAGAATAAAGGAATTTACTTAAAATTGTTGAAGAAAAAAACTTAATATCTTTAATTTAAAGGAGTGGTTAGTTTGTCACAGTCTACAATGTCTTTTGCCTACATCATTTTTCTTATTGCGATTTTCTATTTTTTGTTAATTCGTCCCCAGCAACTAAAAGCGAAACAGCACAGGCAACTTATTTCCGCGTTAAAGGTGGGAGATAAGGTTGTTTCAACTGGTGGTGTCTACGGAGTTATAAAATCCATTACGGACGATACCGTCTCTTTGGAAGTTGCCGACAAAATTGTAGTTAAGTTTGCCAGGAATTCAATTGCTCAAAAAAAATAATTTTCTTGCTGAATTCTCTAATTTTTGTTACTTTTTAACTCATGTTATTAAAAGATAAACTTATGGAAAATAGAATAACTTTAGATGATTTGAAGAAAAATGAGTCTGTTGCTATATATTTAGAAATGGCTGATAAGTTTACGGGTTATATGGGCTATACCGAACATGGGCCCAGGCATGCAAATTTAGTTGGCCATATAGTCCACAATATTCTTAAGCGGTTAGGCTATCCGGAAAGAGATGCTGAGCTTGGAGCTATGGCCGGATATCTTCATGATATAGGGAATGCTATTAGCCGTCAGAACCATGGTGTATCTTCGGCTATTTTGGCAAAAGATATTCTTGAAAAGATGGATATGCCCAAAGAAGAAATTGGGTTAATTATGAACTCGGTAGGCAATCACGAAGAAGAATACGGGTGGGCAACTCATCCTTTAGCTGCTGCCTTGGTTATAGGAGATAAAGCTGATGTTCATCGTAGCCGAGTGCGGGAGAAGGATAAGAATAAGGTAGACAGAATTGGTGATATCCATGACAGAGTAAATTATGCTGCCGAAAAATCCTTTTTAAAAGTAGATTCTGAAAAAAAGACAATTACTCTTGAAATTAAAATTGATACGAAAATTAGCAAAGTGATGGAGTATTTTGAAATATTTTTATCTCGTATGATCATGTGTAGAAAAGCGGCCGAGATTTTAAATTGTCAATTTTGTTTAGTAATAAATAATGTGCAACTTTTATAGCTGAGGGGGATAAATTTGCGTTCCAGAACCAAAAATATACTTTCATTGTCATTTGTTTTTATATTAATTTGTATAGCAATTTATTCTATAGTTCCGCCTGCTGAATCTACTAAGTTGGGATTGGATTTAAAAGGCGGCTTAAGCGTTTTGTTAACCGCGAAAGGAACTAAAGAAGCTCCAATTACCGAGGACTCTATGGAGCAAGCTATGCTTATCATTCGGGAGAGGGTTGACAAGCTTGGAGTGTCTGAGCCACAGATTCAAAGACAAGGGTCAAACAATATTTTAGTTCAGCTTCCGGGGATAGAAGATCCGCAAAAAGCTTTAGACATTATTGGAAAAACCGCTCTCTTGGAATTTAAACCTGTTGTTTCCCAAGAAGAAGATAAGATAATGCTTGGCTCGACGCTAATGACCGGAAAGGCACTTTCTGATGCTTCCGTTGGATTTGACGAGTTTAATAACGCAAAGGTTGAAATGAAGTTTACGGCTGAAGGGGCAAAGAAGTTTGAGGAGGTAACAGGAGAAATAATTGGCCAACAACTGGCCATTGTGTTGGATGGTGCCATAATGTCAGCCCCAACAGTTCAAGCAAAAATATCCGGGGGAAGCGCGGAAATAACCGGAAATTTCACAGTTGATGAAGCCAAAAGTCTCGCGCTCGTTCTCCAAACAGGGGCGCTTCCTGTAAATCTTGAAATCTCTGAGAATAGGGTTGTTGGGCCCACACTTGGAAGAGACTCCTTAAGAGCTGGATTGATTGCTGGAATTATTGGTTTAATGTTAGTCGTGTTATATATGATTATTTATTACAGAGGGTTAGGGCTTATTACAACGTTTGCTCTTATTGTATTCGGTACATTGTTCTGGGGTTTAATTGCCATTATCGGGAAAGCATTCATGTGGACTTTAACTCTTCCCGGAATTGCCGGAATGATTTTAAGCATAGGTTTAGCGGCAGACTCCAGTATTGTTATTTTTGAGAGGTTTAAAGAAGAAGTAAAGGGCGGCAGAACAGTGCGTATGGCTGCCGAAACCGGTTTTAGTCATGCAATTAAGACTATGCTTGACGCGGACCTCGTGACGCTGGTAGCGGTAATTTTTCTCTATCTTTTGGCGATTGGTCCTGTTCGAGGGTTTGCTTTTACTCTAATTATAGGAGTTTTAATTGATCTCTTTACCGCGTTTTTCTTTACTCGCCCCATGCTTATTTTGATGGCACAGTTTAAGTTTTTTAGTAATCCTCTGCTTATTGGGGCAAAAAGGGAGACGAAATGATGAAGCTAAATTTGATGGGACGAAAAAAGGTTTGGTTTACTCTGTCCGGCATTGTGATATCGATAAGCGTTATTGCTGTTTTAATTCTTGGAATTAAGCCGGGGATAGACTTTAAAGGCGGAACATTTCTTGATATTAAATTTGAAAAAACGACCACAGTTTCTAATGTTCGCGATGTTCTTCGAAAATATGATTTAGCTGACAGTGTTATTCAGCATTCGGAAGAAAATGAATTTCTTATCCGTTCTAAAAGAATTGAGCAAAAAACACAGGGGGAAATTCTTAAAGACTTTGAGAAAAATTTTGGAATAAAGGAAGTTCGCGATATTCAAAATGTTGGCCCGGGGTGGGGAGCACAAGTTACTAAAGGGGCGTTTCTTGCTCTTGTGGCATCACTTATAACAATTTTAATATATATAAGTTTGCGTTTTGAATATAAAATGGCATTTTCGGCGGTTGCCGCTCTTTTTCACGATGTTATAATTGCCGTTGGATTATATGCTTTATTTGGCAGAGAAGTAACGCCAAACACAATTGCGGGTCTTCTTACAATTCTGGGATATTCGCTCTACGATACTATTGTTGTTTTTCACCGGATTCGTGAGAATACTAAATATTTAGGCAGGAAAAGATATTCGGATATGGTCAACGATTCTGTAAATCAAGTTTTTATGAGATCCATAAATACATCTTTAACTTCGTTGTTGCCTGTAATTTGTTTGTTGATGTTTGGCGGCGAGACATTAAAGGATTTTGCTCTGATTCTTGCCATCGGCTTAATTGCGGGAACTTATTCTTCAATTTTTATTGCCAGTCCTATTCTTGCTATTTGGAAAGAACGTGAACCTAAGTATCGTCCCTCAAAAGCTTAATTGAATAAGTTGGGATATATGCTCGACATCAATAAATTGATGTAAGATATTTATTAGTGCCACAAACCAATGGTTTATCCGGACTGCATGTAAGCCGCGTCTACTTGTTCACTCTCATAGTGCGACCCGCAGATGTTCGAATCTCCTTCGCTTAACGGAGTGTTCGTACTGGATGAAATCTATGAAGAAATTAGGAAATATGCTTTTTACGCACTCGATTATCCAAAGCAACTGCACGAAATATTAAATCAAGCAAAGGATGGAGAATTTCAAATAAGGTATAGGCATATTGGTTTGGAAAAGCTATACTCTAAATTAGATATTTTGGCCGCGAGTTTAGTGATTTCTGCCATTATTATTGGTTCGGCTCTATTTGCGATACGTTTGGATAATAGCGCTTTTAATATTGCTTGGTTTGTCGTTGTGGTGTTTTTGGGGGTTTGGGTTATATCAGTGATTCTTAAATCCGGAAAGTCTTAAAGGAGAAATAAAAATGCAGTGGATTTTAATTCTTATTCTAATCTTAATCCTTGGAGTTACGTTGTTTGCTATTGAAAACGTGGCTATTATTAGCATTTCTTATTTGTTTGGGCAAGCCAATGTGTCTTTAGCTCTTGTTATCGTCGTATCTGTCATAGTGGGTGCTGTTTTAGGGATACTTGCTAGTTTGCAAAGTATATGGAAAGTCAAGGCTCAGCTCAGGGGACAGAAGAAAGAACTGAACGACCTCAAGAAAGAAATTCAGGAATCCAAAGAAACGGAACCTGAAGTTACAGACTAATCTTGCTTTACGTGGGAGGAGCGGGTGCCACCGAGCAAATACTCATTTTCTGGTAGAAAAATATGGAAAACCTCAATACCTCATTCTGAGGTATGTAATTTACTCTCTAAAGAACTCGGTATCTCCAAGATTGTTGCCGGCCTTCTCGTAAATCGAAATATTACTTCATCTGAAGAAGCGAAACTATTTTTATATCCTTCTTTATCTCATCTCAACAATCCCTTTTTAATGTCAGGAATGTCGCTTGCGGTAAATCGAATAAAAACAGCCATCTCAAAAAATGAAAAAATAACTGTTTACGGTGATTTTGATGTTGACGGGATTACCAGCACGGCTCTCGTGGTTTCGGTGCTGAAAAAACTTGAGGCAGATGTTAACTTTTATATTCCAAGTCGCTTTGAAGAGGGTTACGGCTTAAATAAATCGGCTTTAAAAAAATTGGAAGAGGCCGGCTCCTCTTTAGTCATAACCGTAGACTGCGGCATTACGGCTATAGAGGAAGTTGATTACGCCTCAAAGATTGGCTTAGATATTATCATAACCGACCACCACTTGCCCGGAGAGAACATTCCTAAAGCATTGTCGGTGATAGACCCCAAGCAAGATGTCCGCGTGCCGGATACCGGTCTGCCAGCCTGCCGGCAAGCACGGCGATATCCTTATTCGGAACTTGCGGGCGTGGGAGTTGCTTTTAAACTTGTTCAAGCGTTGTGTGAAGACTTGAATGCTGACATAAAGTTTGATGATAATCCAGAGGATTATCAGCTTTTGACTGATAATCTGGATTTAGTTGCTCTTGGAACCGTTGCCGATATGGTCCCTTTGTCGGGAGAAAACAGAGTAATTGTAAAAAATGGTTTAAAAATTTTAAACGCGACAAAAAAGCCGGGCTTAATTGCCCTTAAAGAAGTTTCGGGTCTAAATGATAAGGAAATTACAGCCGGACAGGTTGGGTATTGGCTGGCTCCTCGCCTGAATGCCGGAGGCCGTATGACGAATGCCGGCAAGTGTGTTGAATTGTTATTAACCGAGGATATTGAGTTTGCGAAAAAAACTGCTAAGTATTTAGATGAAAAAAACAAAGAAAGACAGTCGATAGAAGAAAAAATATTAAATCAAGCCCTTGAAATGGTTGAAAAAGAAGTAGATTTGGATAAAGAAAAGGTTATAGTCTTGGCGTCTGAGAATTGGCACGAAGGGGTTAAGGGAATTGTTGCGTCGAGACTGGTTAATAAGTATTTTCGTCCAACAATCCTTTTTAGCATTAAAGGCGATAAAGCTAACGGCTCAGGAAGAAGTATTTCAGGGTTTCACCTTTTTGATGCTTTAACTAAGTGTGATGAGTTTTTGGAGCGCTATGGTGGCCACGCTTGCGCTGCCGGCCTTTCGCTTTCGGCGAAACATCTCGGTTCCTTCAGAGAAAAAATAAATCAAATAGCAAGTGAAACGCTCGATGAATCTGACTTGATTCCTAAATTATCCATAGACTTGGATTTACACATCTCTCAAGTTGATAAAACCTTATTAAAAGAGATTGAGTTGCTCTCACCTTTTGGCATCGGAAACCCAACTCCGGTTTTATCTTTAAAAAATACCTTATTAAGCAATTTGAATTATGTTGGGGATGGAAAGCATTTAAAATTTTCAGTTATCGGAAATGGAACAAGCATCTCAGGTATCGGTTTTAATTATTTAAAGGATTATCCAAAGGATAGTTTTGAAAAAGATTATCAGCCGGTAAATGTCGACTTGGCGTTTACACTCGATAAAAATAAGTGGAACGGCCGGGAAGAATTGCAGTTGAAGCTGGTGGATTTAAAGATTCTTAAAGAAGCAACGAAACTGCCTGCCATCGGAGGCAGGGATGATTTTGTTGAGAAGCTGTTTGCCGATGCGTCTGAAATAATCAAGGATGAGGATTATAAAAATATAGGTGACGCGGATTCTTTCTACTCCAAAGTTGCCGGAGTTACATTTGAGGGGCGCCAGGCTATTTTAGCAAACCTTGAAGCGGGAACTCGTTTAGATTTAATACGTGAACCGGATAATCCGCATGACGAAAACGCAATTCGCGTAGATGATGAGAATGGAAATAATTTGGGCTACATAAAATCGGCAATGGCTAAACATCTTGCTCTTGTTATGGATTCGGGCTGCGAATACGAGGGAAAAGTTACTGAAGTTACCGGAAAAGAGGCGGATAAACATCTTGGCGTAAATATTTTGGTCAGAAAGAAGAAGATTGATGGGGCTATCGAGCAGGGAGCTGTATCATTGGTGCCCGAAGAACTCAAAAATCTCGATAAACCAAAGCTTGTAAACGAACTTGCCAAAAGATTTTTAAATGGAAATAAATTGCGCGAGAAGCAGAAAGAAGCGCTTGGAAATTTGTTACAAGGAAAAAATTGCTTGGCGATTATGGGCACGGGCAGGGGAAAGTCGGCAATATTTCATATTTTTTCTGCCATTGAAGCCATCAAGGATAACAAAATTTCAGTTATTTTATATCCTTTAAGATCTCTCATAAATGACCAGCACTGTTATTTAAAGCAGGTTTTTAGTGAAATTGGTTTAAACGTTGTTTTCCTTTCCGGTGATGTGGATTTTGATGAAAGAGAAAGTATTTTTGCCGCGCTTGCTTTGGGAGAAGCTCACGTTGTTTTAACTACGCCGGAGTTTATCTATCATAACAAGTTTGAGTTCGATAAATTAAAGAAGAGGATAGGTTTTTTGGTGGTTGATGAGAGTCATCATGTAAGTACGTCTTCTCAGCTTCACAGGCCGCTCTATGGCCGGTTAAATGAAGTTATAACCTCGATGGGAAATCCTTTAGTTCTTGCTATAACAGCTACGGCCGGAGAGACGGTTGCTCCAACTATATATAAAACATTGGGGATAGAAAAGGTTGTTATCGACCCGAACGTGAGGAAAAATTTAAGATTAATTGATAAGAGAGGGATAAGGAAAAAAGACTTTTATATAAAAGATGTCATAGCTCAACAAGAGAAGTCAATTATCTATGTGAACAGCAGGGAACAGAGCGTTAAAATTGCCTCTGCGCTTAGAGAATCCGTGCCTCATCTGAGAAATAAAATCGTCTATTATAACGCGGGTATGGATTCAAGCTTGAGGTGTGAAGTTGAAGAAGGGTTTAGGAACGGTGATTTCTTAACGGTGGTATCCACGAGCGCTTTTGGCGAGGGGGTAAATATCCCGGATATCCGCAACATCTTTCTTTATCACATGCCCTTTAGTTTTATAACTTACAATCAACAGAGTGGCCGAGCAGGCAGAGACGATGAAGAGTCAAATATCCACGTTTTGTTTGGTGAGAAGGATGCCAAAATAAACAGGTTAATTCTTGAATCTATGGCTCCCTCCAGAAAAGAGCTGGTTAACCTTTACAGGGCTTTGAAGAATATTTCAAAGGGGTCGCCCGAAGGGTTTGAGCTTACTAATAAGGATATTTTAAGCGAGGTTGAGATTTTCGGCAGAACTTTTTTAAATGAAAAAGGTGTGTCCGCCGGTCTCAAAATATTTAGAGAATTGGGTTTAGTTGAGGTTTCCGGAAATGGCCTTTCGAGACGAATTAAGCTTTGTGGTTCAAAGGAAAAGCTGTCACTCTCCGATTCAATCAGACATGAAGAAGGGCAAGACGAAAAAGCGCTGTTTAGTGAGTTTAAAAAGTGGGTTTTAGAAAGTTCGGAAGAAGATTTGCTCTCCATGATAAACCAGCCAATTTACCCTAAGGACTGGTTGGAAGGTTAGTATTATAAACCACCGGTTTAATCGGCCTGCCTGCTGCAGGAAGGTTGCCCATAAATAACTCACCGGGTTCTAAAAAGCAAAAAATAATGACTTTTGGCATAGCTGGTCATTGCGAGTGACCGAAGGGAGCGCGGCAATCTCGTAAATAACTGGTCACCATTAGCTTTTGGTTGGCAGTTGATAGTATGATTGTTAATTGTGTTTTGTTTTAAACATTTTTAATTTTAAAATATCGTTTTTCATTCTTATTTTTTCATTTAAAAAAGGTATCGGGCATGGAACGTTGTATATTACGAAATAATGCGTATTTTATGGAATTATCCAAAGGATAATCGTCCTCTGGACGACATTTATGGATTTTAAAGCATTTTATCTACAATTTTCGGGAATTTTTAGAGGGAAACTCTATTCTGACTTGAATTTTAACTGTAGATTGTGGAATTCGGTATATTAATAAGTTATGCCACCTCAAGCAACAAATCCAATACTTTCTCATCTATCGGATTTTTGGTAATATACTCTCGGATGGGTTCGAAGATAGTCCTACTGGCCCCACCATCATATTTTGACATAAAATGCCTGCTAGTTAGGCATTTTTTTATTTAACCCACATAGGACTCGAACTTTTTAATTTCACAATATATCTTTGCTCTAAAATTTTTTTAAATTCAATACCAATGGGTAGGTTACAGTTGTGAAAGAATGTGGTATTTTAGATATGTATAATTGTTGCTCAAATGTTCCACTTGGAGGTACATTCAATGAACAGAAATACAATAAGTGCTTTAAGTCAGAAAGAGGCTGAAATAGTTGCGCGTTTGTCATACGAAGAAAAAGATATTGTAACAGCCAAAGAGCTTGATTCTTATTTACCGGCTGATTTTCAATATCGACGTAAATTAGTCTATAGTCTCAAGAGAAAACGAATATTAATTCCGATAAAAGGAGGAATTTATATATTTGTGCCCTTGGATGCTGTACCAACCGGACGTCGCGTTAGTGAATTTCTTATTCCACCGGTTTTCTTTCCTCAAAATGACTACTATATAGGCTATTCAACGATGTTTAATTACTATAACTTTACCGATCAGCAATTTCAGACAGTGTATGTGCTCAATACAAGAATTTCCAGGGAAAGGACAATAGCCGGGTTATCTTTTAAATTTACGAAAATTCCTTCTAAGAGGATGTATGGATTAGAAAAGATAGACATAAAGGGGAGAAAAGTTATTGTCAGCTCAAAGGAGAGAACTCTGGTTGACCTCATCTATTTTAATAAACCAGTAGGTGGTATTGAGGCTGCCTCGGAAATACTTGAGCGTTTTGTAAAAGAAAAAAAATGTGATATTAAAAAGCTGGTTGAGTATACCGTGCAATTCTCTAACATCAAAACAAGAAAGCGAATAGGCCTTATTCTTGAGAAAGCGCAGGTTTCCGATTCAGTATTAAAGCCTCTTGAAAAAAGCGTAAAGGATACATCGCTGATTTCGTTTTCAAATTCTCGCAAAGGAACAAAAAATGAAAAATGGAGAGTCATTATCAATGATCCACAATGATAAAGACAAATTTTTTAAATTAATAGACCAGATTGCTTCACTGACGGGTTTTTATGCGCCTCTTATGGAGAAGGATTATTATCTTACGCTTATTCTTTCACGAATAAATGAGCTCTCAGAAAATCTTATTTTTAAAGGCGGAACATGCCTTAATAAAATTTACTATTCTTATTATCGTTTAAGCGAGGATTTGGATTTTAGTATGCGTTTGCCTGAACATACAACTACACGTAGCAATAGACGCAAATGTATACAGCCGGTAAAAGATAACATTAAAAGATTCGCAAAGCAGTTTGGCATGCGCGTGGATGGAGCAGAAAAAGCGGGACGTAATGAGTCCAAACAGTATATTTATTATTTTGTCTATGATCCGGTAACAACGCCATCAGAGCAAACAATAAAATTTGAGATCGGACTTCGTTTTAATCCAATTATTAGAACAGAAATGCATCCTGTTCAGCATAAATTCTCACACTCATTTACTAGGGAGCCGCTATTTGATGGCGGAAAGGTGAATTGTTTATCACTTAATGAAATTGTTAGCGAGAAACTGCGCGCCGCAGCCCTTAGATTAAGAATCGCACCTCGTGACTTCTATGATCTCGATTTCATTCTGCGCAATGGATTTAATTTGGCAAGCAAAGAGGTAATGGAACTTTTTAAAAAGAAGATTGAGGAAGGCGGTGGAGATACGGATTTATCAAAATACAGGGTTAATCTTGGGCGATCGGATGAGGAAATTAAAGATATGCGCTCGCGAATTAAACAAGAGCTGTTTGAGGTCTTAACAGAAAGCGAACGCCAGAATTTTGATCTTGATAAAGCTTTAAAGCGAACTAACAAGGCAATGGAAAGCGTAAAATAATGGTTAGCAGTAAATCGGCCGGCATTAAAAACTAGCCAAAAGATGATAGGTCGAGAGAGAAGTTGTTACAAGCAACTGTGCATTGCGGTAGATTCAAGTAAGAGACTGTGATAATAGACGATAAGTTAATAGGAAGCACTGCAACCGAACAGATTGAAGAGGTTTCGATAAATCTTTCAATTAACATTCTTTTGAAATCACACAATTTTGGGGAATTGTTGAAGGGGAAACTTGCTTTGTCTCGAAATTTAATTGTTATTATGGAACTCGGTATATTAATAAGTTAGCGTGAAAATCATATTTAAGAAGGAGGGAATATTATGATTCCTTTCCCCAATGTAATAGCGGGCATATTGATTGGTGTTGCAAATGACACATGGCTTGCGCGGTTAATTGTTCCATTTGCGTGGGGCATTGTTTTTTGCATTTACACTTCAATTGCTCGACGAGATACACGAGATGCATTCATAAAACAAGGAGAAATGATTGATAGAAAAGCCAAATGGGGAATGTCTCATGTGCAAGCATTTTATTTTGTTGAATTTATGACAGCAAGCTTTACATCCCTGCTTTTCTCAATTATTTCAGGACTTATTAAAGGATTATTTTGAAGGCTAACCAATCAATCCAGCGGACGGCAGAAACGCCGCCGCTGATTTCTACGTTAGAGGAGATTCAATTAACGGGAACATGGTAGGCAAAGAACCAAAGAACGAACAGATTCTCTGCGAAGCTGTGGTCGGCCTCATAGGTGGGTGGCGCGGTGAATCGATAAAGAAGGTCAAGTTGGTTGATACCGTCGTTCGCATGCGCCCAGCCGTCGAATTGCATTTCGAGACGCCGACAGCACGGTTCGCGCTTGAGCACACTCGAATCGAGAGTTTCGCGAACCAAATCTTCCACGGCAAGCAGTTCGCCTGGCTCCTGGAACCTCTTGAAACTGATCTTGCGGGACGCTTGCCCGGAGTTTTCTTCCTCATTGTGGATGTTGGAGCGGCGACAGCACCGGTCGCTCGGCACGTAGAAATCCGCAACGCCTTGTCCACATGGATCGTAGCATACGGCGATACACTGGACGCTAGGAGGACACGGGACTTGATGGCAACTGTGACCTTACCGCTAGGCCGCCTAGTGTGCCGTTCGACGTTACGCTGCATCGGGACGCTAGTGACGGTAGTGAGCTAATCATCTTTCAGTGTACTCCCGGCGACCTTTATGCTTTGAGGCGCGATCGCATCCGCGAAGCTCTCGATCGGAAGTGTCCGAAGCTCTGGCAAGAAAAGGCGAGTGGTCGAATCTCGGTCCTCATTCTTGAATCGGACGACATAGCTCTCGCTAATCGAATGGCTGTCACCGACGCAGTTGTTGCCGAACTGTGCGCGAGAAACGATGCGCCAGATATTATCATTTGGGCGAGAACCAGTACTCATCCGTGGAAGGCTTGGTTGATCAAGGACGGCTCGCGTGTGTCTCAACAGGTCCCTGATACTGGGCCATTCATTTTGGCTTCAAAAGGCGTGACCGCCTAAAACCGGCTTACAGATGGTGCGCCCACCGTTCACAAAAAAGGGGACAGATTTATTTATTACTGGCAATTATCAGGGGCTTTTATTTTCAGGTAGCTTTTTACTATATATCATTTGAAAAACATAGTTCTTCTCCATTTTTAGTAGGCATCAATTGCAATTTGCAAAAATATTTTAGTTTCTGCTCTTCACAAACTTGCTCGGTGTCAGACACCGAACTGACACCGAGCTGACACAGAACTAAGGTCACTATAATCCACTAAAGCTCCAAAGCTGACCCCAAAGCGTGTCTGACACCGAGCTAAAGCTGCGCAAAGCTTGCGCTCTAAAATTTAATTGGATATTATAGAATTCAGTATATTAACAAGTTATACGTTTGTGAATGAATAGAAACACACGTATGAGGACAAAACAAATGATTAGAGCATTAATTCATAATGCAATTGGAATCCTTGCGACTTTCATTGGAAGACCATTTTTACTCCTATTGGCTTGGTTTAGATGGCCTTTCTTGATCTTTGGTTTTTTCTTTAATACTTTGTCAACATACAATCCAACGACAGGAGCAGAAACTCACAAGTTTACCGTTATCCCATTAATATTTGGGCTTGTATTATTCAGTGCTGGTTCTGCGGTGAAACGGTATGAAGAAATTGCAAACATATACCGTAGGGGAGTCAAAGAAGTGGATACAGAAAAAAATGATAAAAACGAATCCGTATAACCAATCAATTAAGTGGACTGCTTACCACGGTGTTTAATAGCCGGTTAAAGGCTTCGTTAAAGTTTTTAGATTCTCCAAATTCTGTGGCTTCGAGTCGCAGCCACTTATTTCTATCGTTATATTATAAGGAAATAAAATGAATGAAAATAAAAAATCCATAGAACAACCTTTGGAAGAAAATATACAAATGTTGCAAATAAACGCTTATGAGGATTTCCTTTTTGAAAAAGATAATAAACTATCAAGTACAAAAGCAATCGTTGCTCAAATTTACATTAACCTTGAAAAAATATTGCAAATTGGCATTCTTATATTATTTCTAAAGCAACGCTACAACCAAGAATTATGGGATCTATTTGAAGATGAAATCCTCATACCATTAAATATAACTAAAAAAATTAGCATAATTGAGAAAAGTAATAAATTCGATAATAAAATAATTAAAAAGGCTTACAAAATTAACAATATAAGAAATGACCTATTGCATTTCAAAAAAACTGAACCAAAATATAACGGCAAAAATATAGAGAATAATCCAGAAATAATAAAATCTATTTTTGATGATTTCGTGGAAGTTAATAATCACATGGTGTCTGTATGTCAAAATTTATAAATAAACATATAACAATTCGCTTCAGCCGACGCTGAGTACGGCGCGGCTGAGCTTGTAGCGTTTGTGCGTCCGAATAACGTGGCTGCAAGCTGGAAACCGCTCACTGTTCCCCGGACGCGCTGATGCGCGCCGAATAACAGCGAGCTTAAGCATTAGTTTCATCAAAACCCATCAATCAATGCTTCATCGGTGGGACGAAGCATTGATTGATCCCTTTAAACTTCTGCCACTTTAATTTTCCCGAATTTTTGTTCGTATTCTCTCACGTTATCCTGCAGAGCCGAGATTGCCACGGCTTCGCCTCGCAATGACTTTGACGGATTGCCACGTCCTTCGGGCTCGCCGCCCGCATCGGGGGCAGGTAGTGACGGTAAAGATGCCATTGCAAGGAATACCTGGTTTGTTCTGTCGTTGCCAATGAAGTGACGAAGTAATCCCTTGAGATTGCCGCGCTTCTTCCAGTCGTTCGCAATGACTTTGACAGATTGCTATGCTCCGCAAAATTGCTACGGGATTTGCATGTACCATAATGTGTGCGATATAATGTACAAAATACATACTCAATGAGGTGCAATATGCAAAAACTAAAAATTGATCAAGATATCAGGTCCCTGTCAGAAGTCAGGAATGGCATGGCAAACTTCATAAAGCAAGTTCACGATACTAAAAGACCGGTGATAATTACACAGCACGGGAAAGGCGTCGCGGTCCTTTTAGGCGCAAATGAATTTGAAGCCATGCAAGAGAAAATCGAGCTTCTATCAGATATTCAAACCTCTCTCAATCAACTGGAAAAAGGAGCGGGAATTAGCCATAAAGATGCAAAAGAGAAACTATTAAAGCGAATCACAAAATGAGAATAATCTGGGCTCCTCTTGCTGTCGATAGAGCGTCGGAAATAGTCGATTATATTGCCCAAGACAAACCATCAGCGGCAGAAAAATGGATTGATATAGTATTTTCTAAAGTTGAGCAGTTAAAATCGTCTCCTGAAATCGGCCGGATTGTCCCTGAAATTAATGATAGTCAATTTAGAGAACTAATTTACGGCAATTACCGCATCATTTATCGTATCGAAACCAAACAAATATCCATTATCACGATTCGACATGGTAGACAAATATTGCCAATAAATGAAATTAAGGCATAACAAGCGCATGGACAACCGATGGGAAAAGCCTGCTGGCGGGCAAGAAAGCCACTCGTCCTGTGGTCGGCGGCGGTTTACTTTTTTAGTATACAAGTTTATGTTTATATAGAATGCTGTATATTACGAAGTAACGCGTATTTTATGGAATTATCCAAAGGATAATCGTCCTCCGGACGACATTTGTAGATTTTAAAGCATTTTATCTATAATTTTAGAGAATTTTTAGAGGGAAACTCTATTTTGGCTTGAATTTTAACTGTAGATTGTGGAATTCTGTATATTAATAAGTTATGTAATCCTTACAACTCTGTCTAATTATTACTTGCAGTCCAAGTATGATGGAAGTACAATCAACAAGTATATTTAACTAACCAAATTAACTAACCGAAACAAAGTGAGAATCCATGGCTAAAGGAAAAAGTACTCAAAAATCAGTTAAGAAAAAAACAGAAAAAACGTTGAAAGAAAAGCGCAAGGAGAAAAAAGCCAAAAAGGGTAAGGCTTAACACTTTAATCAAATGAGTTTTGAGACAGATGAGACTGTCAGGGCTTGATGTCCTAATGTGTTCAATGAAGAAAAACAACTACGAATAAACGTCAAAAACATAACAATCGCTTCCACAGCCGACCGGGCTAAGTCGGTGCTTTTTTAAACATTTTCGTTTATCAAAGTATATCATTTTCTTAAAGGGTTTCGTTATGCCCGCCCGGCGGGTGAAGCGAAGCGTTAGTTTTATCAAAACCCATCCATCAATACTTCATCGGTGGAACGAAGCCGATTGTCCCCTTTAAACTTCCGTTGACTTAATCTCTTAAAATTTTTGTTCATATTTTCTCACGTTGTCCTGTAGAGCCGAGATTGCCACTGCTTCGCCTCGCAATGACCACATAAGATTGCCACATTTCTTCAGTTGTTTCCTCAAAGGGCTTATTCTTTTCTATTCTAACCAGCGAAAATTTGTTAAAATTAAAAAACGATGGAAAAAAGGATAAAAGCATTAATCGAAAAAATCAGAATATATGAACCGGAAGCCGATTTAATTTTAGTTAAACGGGCCTATACGGTTGCCAAAAAAGCCCACCTTGATCAGTATCGTAAATCGGGTGAGCACTATATCTTTCATCCCCTGGGAGTGGCCAATATTTTGGCTAAACTTGAATTGGATTCGACAAGCATCGCGGTCGCTCTTCTTCATGATGTCGTTGAAGATACAGCCATTTCTTTAGATGATATTCAAAAGGATTTTGGCAAAGAGGCAACCGAACTAATCGATGGCCTTACGAAACTTAGCCAAATTGAGTTTAAAAGTGAAGAAGAGAAACAAGCCGAGAATTTGCGTAAAATGATGCTCGCGATGTCCAAAGATATCCGTGTTATCTTCATTAAACTTGCGGATAGATTAGATAATATGAGAACAATTCAGCATTTGAACCCGGAAAAACAGAAGCAGAAAGCAAGAGAAACACTTGATATTTATGCTCCCCTTGCTCATCGTCTGGGAATTTTCAAAATTAAATGGGAGCTGGAAGATCTCTCTTTTAAAACGTTGGAACCCAAAAAGTATGCCGAGATTGCAAAAATGGTGTCTGAAACGAGAAGAAAGAGGGAGGTCTATCTTAAAAAGGCATCGGAAATTCTCTCTGTCGAGTTAAAAAAAGTAAAAATCAAAAACGAGATACTCGGAAGAATTAAACACTATTACAGCATCTATGAAAAGATGATTCGCCGGGGCAAAGAGTTCAATGAAATTTATGATTTGTCCGGGCTTCGAATATTGGTTGATTCAATTAAAGATTGCTACGCAGTTTTGGGAGTTATCCACTCACTCTGGAAACCTATTCCGGGAGCATTTAAGGATTATATTGCGATGCCTAAATTTAATATGTACCGTTCCCTGCACACCACTGTTATTGGTCCAATGGGTCGTCCTTTAGAGTTACAGATAAGGACGCATGATATGCACAGCACCGCTGAATATGGGGTTGCCGCCCATTGGCATTACAAAGAAGGAACCATTATGGATAAGGGAGAGGAAAGGCTTTCATGGCTTCGTCAAATGTTGGAGTGGGAGAGTGAGACCAAAGATTCCAAGGATTTTTTAGAGACACTAAAAATTGATTTGTTCGAAACGGAAGTTTTTGTTTTTACCCCGAAAGGCGATGTTATAAGTCTTCCCAAGGGTTCTACCCCATTGGATTTTGCCTATAACATTCATACGGATGTCGGTCATTCATGTGTTGGAGCAAAAGCCGGCGGTAAGATTGTTCCACTTGAATATGAGCTCCAAAACGGGGATATAGTTGAAATTTTAACTTCAAAAACTTCTTCTGGCCCAAGCAGGGATTGGTTAAGTGTTGTAAAAACTTCTAGCGCGAGAACAAAGATAAGACAATGGTTTAGCAAAGAGAGCCGTGAAGGAACGGAACACGTTGGCCGTGAAATTTTACAGAAAGAGCTTCGCCGGAAGGGCTATAGTTTAAGCGACATCTCAGTCGATGTAATTAAGTCGGTTCTTAAAGATTTAAAAATTTCCGATACTGAATCTCTTTACACCAATATAGGAACGGGAAATATTTCTCCGAAACAAGTGGTTACTAAAATAATTCATGCTGTGAAGGCAGGGGAAGAAGAGGGAAAAGAGCTTGAACTGCCTCTATCTTATCCCAAGAAGCAAACAAGGCCAACGGCTGTTGGAGTAAGGATCGAAGGGGTTGAGGATGCTTTAATCCGTTTAGCGAGGTGTTGCGACCCTGTTCCAATGGACGATATAATTGGTTTTATTACAATAGGAAGAGGTATTACAGTTCACCGCAAAGACTGTTCAAATGTTAAAAACCTAAAGAAAAAATATCCTGATAGGTTAATTAAAGTTGAGTGGAATTTAGGTGGCAAGGAAACATTTCAAGCTGAAATTCAAGTTGAGGCAATAGATAGAACCAAGTTGTTAAGGGATGTAAGTTCAACTATAAGCGATATGGGAGTAAATATTCGCTCTGCTACTGTTTTAATGGGTAAAGATAATACGGCAATCTTTCGATTTATTTTTGACATAAGCAGCGTGGCTCATCTTGAAAATATATTGGCAAATGTTAAAAAGATTGATAGTGTTTTTGACGCGTATCGAGTTTAAGTTGCTAAGGGGGAAAGTTAGTAAAGTATGGAGTATAGTAAAACTAGCAATCTGGCCAACAAACTCCCCACTATCGACTAACAAACCACCGACTAACAGAGGGGGAGCAGTTGATTTTACATAAACTAATAGTTGGGCCGCTTGGGGTAAATTGTTATATACTTGCTTCTGATAACAAGGAAGCCGTGGTCATTGACCCCGGTGGAGACGCAGAAGATATTTTAAATCTTATAAACGAAAACAAACTTGTTATTAAAAAAATAATTCTTACTCACGGGCATTGTGATCACATTGGTGCCTGCAAAGAAGTTGCAGAGGCAACTAAAGCGCCAATTTGTATTCACAAAGAAGATGAAATATTATTAAAGCAGCCGTCAAAAAATCTATCATTTCTTATGGGAATAAACTTCTCACTTGATTTAAAGACGGAAGAGCTATTTGATGGACAAACAATCTTGATAGATAATTTAAGTTTAACTATTTTGAATACGCCGGGCCATACTCCAGGAAGTATTTCAATATGGGTTTCGGGCCTTCTTTTTACGGGGGATTTGCTTTTTGCGGGTTCTGTCGGGAGAACGGATTTGTCCGGCGGGTCTTTTAAAGTTTTAACTAATTCATTGAAACGTGTTTTAAATTTCCCCGACGAAACGAGGGTTTTACCGGGGCATGGTGAAGAAACTACATTGGGGCAAGAGAAGGCAGTTAACCCCTTTTTAAAAGATTTACGATAATAAAGATTGGAGGATAGTTTTTGAAATTTAAGATACCTCGCGGTACTTCGGATGTTATTTTCGAAAAAGCTGCTAAAAAACAATATATTGAAAAAATGGCGATACAGTTATTTAAACAATTTGGTTATTATCCAATAGTTACTCCTACTTTTGAACACACTGAACTTTTTCAGCGGGGGATAGGCGAAGGCACCGATATAGTTCAAAAAGAGATGTATACCTTCAAAGATAAAGGTGGGCGTAGTTTAACGCTTCGTCCTGAAGGAACAGCCCCTGTTGTCAGGGCTTATCTTGAAAACGGGCTTGCCTCCAAACCTCTTCCCGTAAAACTTTATTATTGCGGCCAGATGTTTAGATATGAGCGTCCGCAGGCGGGCAGATATCGTGAATTTTGGCAATTGGGGGTCGAGGTGCTTGGCTCTAAAGATGCTTTTGTCGATGCGGAAGTCATCTTGCTTTTGGTTCGCTTTCTAGAAAAATTGGGTTTAAAAGAGTTGGAATTAAATTTAAATAGTATGGGTTGTTCCGAGTGCGGAAAATCTTTCAGTAAAGCTTTAAAAAAGTATCTTGCCGATAAAATTGAACACTTGTGTGAAGATTGTAAAAGAAGAGCTGAACTAAATCCTTTACGGGTTTTTGATTGCAAAGTTAAGGGATGCCAGGCGGCCTTAAAGGGTGCTCCTTTAATATCCGGTTTTTGGTGTGAAGATTGCGGAAATCACTTTGAATCGGTCAAATCTATCTTAGATAATGTCGGTATTTCTTATATCTTAAATCCTGCTTTGGTGCGAGGATTTGATTATTACACCAAAACTACTTTTGAGATTCGAACCCCGTATTTGGGGGCTCAAAATGCTTTGGGAGGCGGCGGAAGATACGACAGTTTAGTGGAGGAATTTGGAGGGCCGTCAACACCCGCAATAGGTTGGGCGATTGGAACCGAGCGGGTTATTATGGCAATTGAAGAATTAAATATAAACCTTCCCATAAAATCTAATATTGATGTTTTTATCGCGGCCATTGATGGCGCAAGAGATGAAGGTTTTAAAATCCTTAACGCTATTCGGGAAATGGGCATCTCGGCTGATATGGATTATGGCGAGAGGAGTTTGAAAGGGCAAATGAAGTTGGCCAATAAATTAAAGGCATCTAATGTAATAATTTTAGGGCCCGACGAACTCAACAAAGGCCTGTGTTTAATTCGAGACATGAATCTGGGCGAGCAGTCGGAATTGAAAATTTCCGAAATAACCCGGTGGGCAAAGGATAAATTTAAGTTAAGAAAGGTAGATTTTGATGGATAAATCAATAAAATACTCGCAACGTTCTCATGGTTGCGGGCTGCTTGCTGTTGATGATGTTGGCAGCAAAGTGAAACTATCCGGTTGGGTAAATCGGCGGAGAGATCACGGTGGATTAATATTTATTGATCTCAGGGATAGAAGCGGAGTCGTTCAAGCCGTAATTAATCCGGAACGTGGTGAAGCATTTAAAATTGCCGAGCAGGTTAGAGATGAGTTTGTATTGGAAATAGAGGGAGAGGTTTCTCTGCGGCCGGAAGGGACGATAAATCCTAATCTTCCAACCGGAAAAATTGAAGTTATCGTCAGCAGTATATCGGTTCTTAACCCGGCTAAAACGCCTCCTTTTGAAATTGTTGACGACTTAAATGTGGATGAAAATATCAAACTTAAATATCGGTATCTTGATATTAGGCGAAGACCGATGTTGGAGAATTTAAAATTAAGGCACAAAGTTGTAAGCACGGTTAGAAACTTTCTTAATGATTACAACTTTATTGAAGTTGAAACGCCTTATTTAACCAAAAGTACTCCTGAAGGGGCAAGGGATTATTTGGTCCCCAGTAGGGTTCAACCCGGACATTTTTACGCTCTTCCGCAGTCGCCTCAGTTGTTTAAGCAGATACTTATGGTGGCCGGAATTGAGCGGTATTACCAGATTGCCCGATGTTTTAGAGACGAGGATTTAAGGGCAGATCGGCAACCTGAGCATACTCAAATAGACATGGAAATGTCTTTTGTGGAGGAGAACGATATCATTTCGCTTGTAGAAGAAATGATGAAGTCGATTTTTAATTCGCTTGGCTTGAATTTAAAGATTCCTTTTCAGAGGATAACATATGACGAAGCAATGGAGCATTACGGAAGCGATAAGCCGGACATTCGATTTAATATTGAATTAGTTGATATATCTAACCTTGCGTCAGAATGTGGATTTAAAGTTTTTGAGAACATAATAAATGCCGGTGGGGTTGTGAAAGGGATTAACGCAAGTGATTGCGGTCATTTCTCTCGAGGCAAACTTGACGAATTGACAAAATTTGTCTCCATTTACGGCGCGAAAGGTTTAGCTTGGATGCAGGTAATTGAGGGGAAGAAGGTTAAATCACCGATTGCGAAGTTCTTGAGCAACGAGAAAATTGAATCCATAATTGATGTTTTTAATGCGAAGCCCGGAGATTTGCTTCTTTTTGTGGCTGACAAAAAAGAGGTTGCGCGTGAGGCGCTTGGCCAGTTGAGGTTACATCTTGCTAAAGAGCTTGGCCTTATAGACAAGACCGTGCATAAATTTTTATGGGTATTAGATTTTCCTATGTTTGAATATGACGAAGAAGAAAAGAGGTATAAAGCCCAACATCATCCATTTACCTCTCCGAAAAAAGAATCTCTTTCTCTTTTAGACAAGGACCCTTTGGCGGTTAAGACCAATGCTTATGATTTGGTCTTAAACGGGGTTGAGATTGGCGGGGGGAGCATAAGAATACATGACCAAGATTTACAAAATAAGATATTCCGTTTATTGGGATTATCTGATGAAGAAATAAATAGCAAGTTTGGATTTCTTGTTGAAGCACTTCAGTACGGCGCGCCTCCCCATGGAGGAATTGCTTTTGGGCTCGATAGATTGGTTATGATTTTAGCGGGAAGGGATACTATTCGTGATGTTATTGCTTTTCCGAAAACACAGACGGCAACTTGTCCTTTGACAGGGGCCCCTGATAAGGTTTCAAGCAAACAGTTGAAAGAATTAGGCATTAAACTAAAATAAGAAGTGTCTTTAAGCTCTGTTTTACTGATACTTATATTTTGTTATTTATGCTATATTATTAGATAAAGGTTCTGCAATGTTTGTGGTTTGACAATTAGTTGTTCCAACACTTTAACATTGGGAGTCCGGGTCTAAAAGTGGAGCAAATGCCTTAATTTTAAGGACTTGCGAATCTGATAGCAGGGCACCCACCTATTTGAGCGTCCGGGTTCAAATAGTAGTCATATCACGGCAAAGCGGAACCTTTGTTATTAAGAGATTTTATCAAAGGACTATCTACATTTTTAAAGCAAAGTTTAAAAATATGAATCTGTTTGAACATGAAATCCAGTCTAAATTATCTGATTTAGCCCCTTTGGCTAGCCGTGTCAGGCCACGAACTCTTAAAGAGTTTGTTGGCCAAGATAAGATTATAGGAGAGGGCAAAGCTTTAAGGAGAGCTATTTCTGAAGATAAACTTTATTCACTTATCCTATGGGGGCCTCCCGGGACAGGTAAGACCACCTTAGCCCAGATAGTTGCCAGTATAACTAAGTCTTTCTTTGTTCAAATCAGCGCTGTGACATCTAATGTCGCGGAGATAAGAAAAGTTTTAGCACAAGCCGAAGACAGACTTGCAATGGAAAATAAAAAGACAATTCTTTTTATAGACGAAATTCACAGGTTCAACAAATCTCAACAAGACGCGTTGCTGCATGCTGTTGAAGATGGGCTAATTATCTTGGTGGGGGCTACAACCGAGAATCCTTATTTTGAAGTAAACCCGCCGCTTGTTTCTCGCTCCTGGTTGTTTCAGTTTGAATCTTTATCTGAAGATAATTTGGTCGAAATTCTTACCAAAGCTTTGAGAGATAAAAGAGGTTTAGGGGATATAAAGGTTGAGATTTCTAAGAAAGAGTTAAGACAGATAGCAAATATTGCCAATGGAGACGCGCGCACAGCTCTTAATATATTAGAAGCAGCTGTAATGACAACTTCACCTAATGAAACAAAAACAAGGAAAATTACCAAAGATGTTATTGAAGATGTTTCTCAAAGACGAAAGATAGTTTACGGAAAAAAAGGCGATGCTCATTATGATACGATTTCTGCATTTATAAAGAGCATAAGGGGCTCTGATCCCGACGCGGCACTTTATTGGTTGGCAAAAATGATATATGCGGGGGAGGACCCTAAGTTTATTGCGAGAAGGATGATTATTGCTGCCTCAGAAGATATAGGGCTAGCTAACTCAAGAGCGCTTGAAATAGCGGTTGCGGCTTCCAGGGCGGTTGAGTTTGTTGGATTACCGGAGGCACGTTTAAATTTAGCTCATGCTGCTCTTTATCTCTCGCTGTCCCCCAAAAGCAATTCTGTTATAACCGGAATAGATAATGCGCTTGGCGATGTGAAAGATAAAATGACTTACTTGGTTCCAAAGCATTTAAGAGATAGTCACTATCCGGGAGCCAAAAAACTGGGTCATGGAGATGGTTACAAATATCCTCATAATTTTTCCGGAAATTATGTAGAGCAGGATTATTTACCAAAAGAGTTGAAGAATGAGAAGTACTATCAACCATCTAATTCGGGGCAGGAAAAAAAGATACGCGAGGCATTGGAAAAAAGAAAGAAGGAGTAAGGCCAGTCCCCAGCTGTCAGCTTTCAGCCTTCAGGAAAGCTTTAGAGCTTAGAGTATGGTAAAACCAGCAATCTGGCTAAGAAACTCCCGACTCCCCACTAAGAGACTACCGACTGATAGAGCAGAGAGCGTAACGACTTCGTCAAATTGAAAATTGGAAAGTTGAAAAAGCAGAAAACAAGAATAGAGAGCGGAAAACAAACTAGCAATTTGGCCAACAAACTACCAACTCCTAACTAATAGACTCCCGACTCAAAAGGGGTGATTTTTTGAAGAAAGAGAGAGTAGCTGTTGCCATGAGCGGTGGTAAAGATAGCGCGGTCGCGGCTTCACTATTGATTGACGAAGGATATGATGTTTTTGGCGTTACTATGATATTATCCTCAGAGTCAAAACATCTTAAAAAAACTCAAAACACCTGTGATTATTTAAACATACCTCTTTATGTGGTTGATTATACATCGGTTTTTAAAGATAAAGTAATTACTCCGTTTTGTAATGAGTATCTGAACGGGGTAACTCCTAATCCCTGTATTGTTTGTAACAAACAGATAAAAATGGGCATTTTGCTCAATTGGGCAATTTCAGAAGGAGCAGCTTATCTTGCTACGGGGCACTACGCGAAAGTTTCATATGATTCAAAAACCGGACGCTTTTTACTTTACAAAGGGAAAGATAAGAAAAAGGATCAATCTTATTTGCTCTGGTCTCTTGACCAAACTCAGTTAAGTCATTTAAAAACGCCCTTAGGTGGTTTACTTAAAAGCGAGGTTTCCAAGATTGCTGAAGAACGAGGACTTTTTGAACTTGAAGCTGAAAGCCAGGAAATTTGCTTTATTCCCAATGATGATTATAGAAGTTTTTTACAAGGAAGACTTAAAGATTTTATTTCTCCCGGTGATATTGTTGACAAAACCGGCAAGGTTTTAGGAAGGCACCAGGGGTTGCCCTTCTACACAATTGGTCAAAGAAAAGGGCTGGGTATATCCCATAAAGAGCCCTTATATGTTTTAAATTTAAATAAAGAAAAAAATATTGTAATTGTTGGTGAAGAAAAAGACTTGTATAAATCAAGCTTAGTTGCTTCGAATTTAAACTTTATTCCCTTTAATGTTTTAGATAAAGAAATGGCTGTTGAAGCTCAGATTAGATATAATATGATGCCTTCATCAGCTACAATTTTACCTTTAAGTGAAGACAAAGTTATTGTTAAGTTTGCTCAAAAACAGAGAGCAATTACTCCCGGCCAATCTGTTGTTTTTTATCAGAGAGACAAGGTTTTGGGTGGCGCAATAATTGATTTTGTAAGGTAGAATTTGATTTTGCTATATGATAAACTTTTCTTAAATTATATTGGAGGCAAAATGAACTGGTTAAATTTTTTATATTTAGTTTTATCGATAGCGATTATCGGGATTTCTATCGGGCTGGTTATACTTCTCGCTCGTTTTTCAAAAACGTTAAATAATATAAATAAATTAGTTGAAGACGTACAACGAGAGGTTATGCCAATTGTGTCTGATTTACAAGTTACGGTTAATAAAGTAAATGATGGTTTATCGAGGATTGATGAGATAACCGGGTCTGTTAAGGATATTAGTGGTAGATTTAACTTAGTTGTTAAGATATTACAAGAAGCCGTTTCTTCACCGTTGATAAAATTAGCCGGTGTATCCGCGGGAGCAAAAAAAGTCATTAACACCTTAATTAAGAGAGAAGATGTATAGCTTATGGGAAGAAATAGAGGTTCAATTTTAAAATTTAGTTTAGGGATATTTACGGGGCTTAGTTTTGTTTTATTTCTTAGTCCTACAACAAGAGAAATTTGCAAGGAAAAAATATCTGAAGCGGTTGAGGTCGCGGAGCCGTACGCGCAAAAATGTTGGGCGCGGTTGCTGGATGCTATAAAAGAAGGGAAAGAAGCCGCGCTAAAAAAAGAAGAAGAGCTGGGAAAAAAACTTCAATCCATGGAAGAACAAGAATCTTTTGCGGAAGAAGAACCCCCTGATTATATAGTATAATGTTTTTATCCCATAAATTTATTTTCTATATTATTTTTAAGGAGAACAATTGAGCAAAGAAAATAAAGGCGTTATTGATAAGTGGAAAAAATTGGGCATTGTTACCTGGTCGATTATCGGATTAATTTTACTTATTTTGGGCTTCTTTTTTTTATTGTTTAAAATTAAAACAGTTTTATTCCTTTTTTTAGGTATTTTTGCGATTGTCTATATTCTTGCTCCGGTTGTTGAGTATCTTGAGAAAAAAGGAATTTCAAGAATTTTTTCAGTTGTTTTAACATATCTCATTTTATTGGTTTTAATTTCGCTGGCTTTAACTTTTTTCATTCCTTTAATTATTGCTCAAATTAAAAGTTTGGTTGACCACCTGCCCCTTTATTTTATAAGTATTCAAAATATTATTAAAAATTACCAAAGCCAACTTAAGACCTTGCCTCTATCCTCTCCGGCAATTGATTTTATTGAAAATTCAATAACACAGTTTACAGATGTGGCAATTAAAATGGCTTCTCGCTTGCCAACTTACACATTCAATGTTTTTTCGGTTGCGATATACGCTATTATTGCCCCACTTTTTGCGCTTGTTTTTTCATTTCATACGTTAAAAGATTTAAAACAGATAAAGGAAACATTTAATAACTTAGTACCTGCAAATTATAGAAATGAAGCAAAATTAATTATTCGGAAGATAGATGTTATTTTAAGAGGGTTTTTAAAAGGGCAGCTTTTAGTAATGTTAGCTACCGGAACATTAAGTTGGCTTATTCTGCTTTTGTTAGGGGTAGATTATGCTTTTGCGCTGGGAGTCGCAATTGGGGTATTTGATATTTTTCCCTATCTTGGTCCAATTTTGGCGGGAGCGCTTGCGGTCATCGTGGCTTTATTTGAATCACCAACTTTGGCTTTGTGGGTGGCGATTGCAATGGTGGCGGTCCAACAAATAGAGTCCTTGTTTATAGCTCCCAATCTTATGAGAAAACAAGTAAATTTACATCCTTTGGTTATAGTATTTGCAATGCTTGTTGGTGGAACCCTTTTTGGTATACCCGGTGTGCTTTTAGCAATACCGGTTGCTGCTGTCGGAAAAGGGATATTCTATTACTATTTTGAGAAATATGAATCTAAAGACGCGGAATTGTAAAAGTAACGCAATAAATTATTTTGGAGTAATTAACGTAGATGAAAAGTTCTGAAATTAGAAATAAATTTCTTACTTTTTTTAAAAAAAAAGGGCATGTTGTTTTGCCGAGTTCTTCACTAGTCCCTGATGATCCTACCCTTTTATTGACGACGGCCGGAATGGTTCAGTTTAAATCAATTTTTCAAGGGGACATTAAACCAACATATCCTCGTGCTATTACTGTTCAGAAATGTGCTCGAACAACTGATATTGAAAAAGTTGGGCATACTGCAAGACATTTAACCTTCTTTGAAATGCTGGGCAATTTTTCTTTTGGAGATTATTACAAAAAAGAAATAATTCCTTGGGCTTGGGAGTTTTTAACGAAAGAGTTAGGTTTTGATAGCTCAAAACTTTGGATAACTATTTTTAAAGATGACGATGAGTCCTTTGATATTTGGCACAAGGATGTTGGGATTCCCAAAGAGCGGATTGTCAGAATGGGTGAGGAAGATAACTTTTGGTCGGCTGGGGCTACGGGTCCATGTGGACCGTGCTCGGAAATATTGTATGACCTCGGTAAAGAAAGAAGTTGTGGGAAACCAGATTGTTTTATTGGATGTGATTGCGATAGATTTCTTGAAGTTTGGAATTTGGTTTTTATGCAATACCACAGAGATGAAAAAGGTGTTCTTAACCCTTTGCCCAAGAAAAATGTTGATACCGGTCTTGGGTTAGAGAGAGCTGCGTCAATTCTTCAAAAAGTGCCGAATAATTTTGAAACCGATCTTATAAAACCAATTATTGATAAAGTTGCTGAAATTGCCGGAGTTGCTTACGGGAAAGATGACAAAATCGATATTTCCCTTAAAGTAATTGCTGATCACGCGCGGGCGATGGTTTTTCTTGTAAGTGATGGAGTTTTGCCTTCAAATGAGGGCAGGGGGTATGTTCTCCGTCGTCTTATTAGAAGAGCTGTTCGTCATGGACGATTAATTGGAATTGAGAGAGGGTTTTTAAAAGATATTGCTGCCATTGTGGTGGATGTAATGAAAGATACATATAGAGAACTTGAAGAAAATAGTGATTATACATACCATATTTTGGCCAGCGAGGAAGAAAATTTTTCAACCACTTTAAAACAAGGTTTAAACATTTTAGATTCAATTATTGAAAAGGAAAAGAAAAAAGGAAGTTTATCTCTTAAAGGGGATTTAGTCTTTCAACTTTACGATACCTATGGTTTTCCGCTTGAATTAACCCGCGAAATTGCAGAGGAAAATGGTTTTAAAATAGACGATAAAGGTTTTGAAAAACTAATGGAAGAACAGAAAAAGAAAGCAAGGTCTGCGCGCGGGCAAGCATCATTTGAAACTGCGAAAGAAATTTATACCGAAATTTTTGATAAATTTGGTGAAAATAAGTTTGTTGGCTATCAAAAAGATTCTGCCGAGGCAGTGGTGCAATCCGTTATTAAAGGAAATGTATTTGCGCCTCGTGCCCAAAAAGGCGATAAAATTGAGATGACCCTTGACCAAACACCTTTTTATGCTGAAAGAGGTGGTCAAATTGGAGATACCGGTTTAATTGAAACACCAACCGGCAAAGTTAAAATTGTGGATGTCTTTATGCCAATTCCCAACATGTATGTTCACAGAGGGGCGGTTGAGGAGGGATTTATAGAGGTTTCGCAAAAAGCTAAGGCAAATATTGATACTGAAAGGCGAGCAGCTATATCTAAAAATCATACTGCTACGCATATTCTTCAACGGTCTCTTAAAAAAGTTTTAGGAAATCACATAAAACAAGCCGGTTCTTTTGTTAGTGGTGACAGACTGAGATTTGATTTTGCACATTTTGAGTCCATTAATCCCGGTGTTCTTAAAAAAATTGAAAAATTAGTAAACGAAAAAATCTTAGAAAACCAACCGGTAAGAGTTTATATAACTTCACTTGAATTTGCCCGTGAACAGGGAGCCGTTGCTTTGTTTGGAGAAAAATACGGCAAATTTGTTCGCGTTATAGAGGTGGGTGATTTTAGTAAGGAGCTATGTGGGGGGACCCATGTTGATAGAACCGGCGATATAGGGCTTTTTAAAATTATTAGCGAGGGAAGCATTGCGGCCAATACACGCCGGATTGAAGCATTGACTTCTTACAATGCATTAAACTATGTGAATAAAGAAGAAGAACAATTGAAAGAAGTTTCTAATTTGCTTAAAGTCGGAAGTTTTGATATTGCTAAAAAATTGAAAAGTCTATTGGATTTGGTTAAAAACAACGAAAAAAAGATTAAAGATTTGCAAATTAAAATAGCTAAATATGAAACTAATGATTTAATTTCATCGGCTCACCAAATTGGTGATTTCAAGGCTATCGTTGAAGAAGTAAGCCTAAATGATATGGATGACTTAAGGTCTTTTGTTGACATATTAAAGAATAAGCTTGGAGAAGGGGTTATTGTATTGGGCGTATCTTCAGAAGGTAAGGCAGTGCTAATTTCTGCTGTTTCTCCCAAGCTGGTTAAACTTGGATTTAATGCCGGGAATATTCTTAAGGAAGTTGCGCCTATAATCGGCGGAGGCGGCGGTGGCCGACCCGAAATGGCACAAGCCGGAGGAAAGAATCCTGAAAAAATGGAACTCGCTCTTAAAAAAGCTTTAGAATACATACGAGAGAAAAGTGACGCAAACATTTCTGATAAATAAACTTTGAGATGAGGGTTTTTGATTTATGAGAATAATTGGTTTAGATATTGGTTCAAAGCGCATTGGAGTTGCTGTTTCAGATGCCCTTTGTGTGATAGCCCAGCCCTTAACTACAGTTTTGCGAAGTACTTTTGAAGATGAGATTAAAATTATAAAAAAATATATTGAAGATTATGATGTTGATAAAGTGGTTGTTGGTGTTCCGTATAGTTTAAGTGGCGAAATTGGCCCTCAAGGAAAATTAACGCTGGATTATATCGAAAAACTTCAAAGTGAATTACAGATTCCGGTTATAGAATGTGACGAGAGATTTACAACTTATATTGCGAAAAAAACCCTTATATTAGCCAACATGCGGCGTGCTGAAAGAAAAAAAGTTATTGACAAAGTTTCGGCGGTTCTTATTTTACAAAGTTATTTGGATAGTTCGCGGGAGAATAGGTGAAGTAATTTGATAAGCCGAATAGATGAAAGGTATCTTAAGAGAAAAAATAAAGGGAGAAAGAGATTTTTCCTGATTGTAATTTTATTAGCCGCGTTGCTAGTTGGGTTCGGGGGATATGTTAGTTTAAAGAATTTTCACCCGTTCTTATCCAGCAGCGCGTCTTTATCGGAACAGCCCGTTTTGGTTGAAATTCCCGCTGGCTCCGGAATTAATGAGATTGGCAAAATCTTGGTTCAAAAAAAGGTTGTTTCAAGTGCTTTTTACTTTGATTTATATGCTAAATTTAGCGGGCTGGGTAGTCGATTTAAATCCGGAAAATATAATTTAAGAGAGGGTATGTCATATTCAGAAGTTATTGGAATTCTTAATAAAGGTCCAAACACGCCTAAAAAATTTTATAAAGTGAGTATTCCTGAAGGGTTTACCTTAGAACAAATTGCTGAAAGACTGGGCAAAAACACGACAATTGATTCTGAAGAGTTTAAAGAGTTAGCTTTAAATGGTGAGGGGCTTGAAGTGGCAAATTATGATTTTCTTAAAGAAGTTCCGGTAAAGTCTTTAGAGGGTTATTTGTTTCCTAAAACATACAGTTTTTCAGAGGATGCAACCGCCAAAGATGTTCTTAAAATTATGCTTTCTCAGTTTAATCAAGAGATAAGCAAATTTGACTTTAGTCCAGCTGATGAAAAAGGATTATCTACACACGAAATTATAACAATAGCTTCTTTAATTGAAAAAGAGGTAAAAATTCCGGAGGAAAGGGAGTTAGTGTCGGCGGTAATATATAATCGTCTTGAAAAAAATATAGCTTTACAAATTTGCGCTACTGTTCAGTATATATTGCCACAACGGAAGACAAGTCTTTTTGAAGAAGACTTAAAGATTGATTCTCCTTACAATACGTATCTTCACACAGGCCTTCCTCCCGGGCCTATTTGTAGTCCGGGCTCTACTTCGATTGAGGCCGCTCTTAATCCTGCTTTGGTGGACTATTTGTACTATGTATTGACTGGTTCTGATGGGCATCATACTTTTACAAGTTCATATGATGAGTTTTTAAAAGCAAAAAAAGAAGCCAAAAATGGCAGTGAATAAATTGACGGACAATAAGAATATTAAGCGCCCCGAACTCCTTGCTCCGGCGGGGAACCTTGAAAAACTTCGATTTGCAATTACCTATGGAGCCGATGCTGTTTACATTGGGGGTAAAAAGTATAGTCTGCGCATGGGAGCGGAGAATTTTGATATCTCAGAAATAAAAGAGGGAGTCGATTTTGCTCATAATAACAGGGCTAAAGTTTATGTAACCGTTAATATTTTTGCTCATGATGAGGACTTATGTGGATTAGAAGACTATCTATTAAACTTAGCTAATGTTGGTGTAGACGCGATTATTGTGGCCGATAACGGTATATTCTCAATAGCTAAAAAAGTAATTCCTGATATCCCAATTCATATAAGCACTCAGGCAAACGTATTAAATGTTGCCAGCGCGGAATTTTGGAAGAAGATGGGAGCCGGAAGAATTACTTTGGCTAGGGAGCTTTCGTTTTTTGATATTAAAGAGATTACCAAAAGTGTCGATATAGGAATAGAAGTGTTTGCGCACGGCGCTATGTGTATTTCTTATTCCGGGCGTTGTCTTATGAGTAAATATTTAGCGGATAGAGATGCTAACAAGGGGGATTGCGCGCACAGTTGCCGGTGGAAATATTTTTTAATGGAAGAGAAAAGACCGGGAGAATATCATCCTGTTTATGAAGATGAACGGGGAACATATTTTTTTAACTCAAAGGATTTATGCCTGGCAAAGCATGTTCCCAAATTAATTTCGGCGGGGGTAGATAGTTTTAAGATAGAGGGCAGAATGAAAAGTATTCATTACATAGCCACTGTTACAAATGTTTACAAGGAAATAATAGATGAATATTTTAGGTGCCCGGAGGAGTTCACCTTTCGGGAAGAGTGGATTGATGAACTTGAAAAAGTAAGCCATCGACATTATACGACGGGATTTTTTGACAATTCAGCTAAAAAGGAAAAAACCGAAGTGATTGATTCGGCAAGTTATAAGCGGACTCATGATTTTGTAGGGGTTGTAAAGAAGAATGAAAGCAAAGATGGGATTATTAAGGTAGCTGTTAAGAATCGTATTTCGGTTGGAGATGAGATTGAGGTTCTTAGTCCGGGAAAAGTTTTTAGTTTTAGACTTTCCTCAATGTTTAATTCCAAAAATGGAGAGAAAATAGACGAAGCGCATGCTAATTATGTTGTTGATATTCCTGTTAAAATAGAGATAGTGAAGGATTCAATTTTGAGAAAACAATTGACGGGATAATAAAAATAAAAGATCAGCTACCAGTCGCCAGCCTCCAGCAAAACAAAATATGAGTAGAGAAAAAGTGAGGAGAAAAGCAAAAAGAAATTTTTCTTTGTCATTGCGAGTCCTGGTGTTTTATTGGGGCGAAGCAATCTCAAGATAAAGACATAGTGACATAGAAACCAAGTAGCCAAGAAGCAGGGTTTTAGAGGGGCGTTTAATTTGTCAAAAAAAAGTTTTTTGAAAAAATTTTATCCGGATGAGTATTATGAGTCAATTTTTAATATAGACTTTAAATGGCTTCAAAAGAGGAACATTAAAGGTTTATTAATTGATCTCGATAATACAATAGTACCGAGAAAAGAGAGAGAAGTTTCGAAAAATTTAATAGAATGGTTTTCAGAATTATCGAAAAAGGGCTTTAAGGTTTGTATTATTTCAAATAATTGGAAGGCGAGAACCGGTAAAATTGGAAAAAGCTTAGGAGTGCCTGTTGTGGCAAGGGCTGTTAAGCCCAGACGCAAAGCTTTTGAGCGGGGAATGAAGATTTTAAAAACAAACAGGGAGCAAACAGCTGTTATTGGGGACCAAATATTTACAGACGTGTTTGGAGGAAATCGAATGAATCTCCTGACAATACTTGTTGTTCCTTTAAGTAAAAGCGATTTATTTTATACGAAGATTTTAAGGAAATTGGAGCGTTTAATTTTAAAGGGATATAAAGGGAGCCGGGAATGCTAAAGATTAACGGAAAAACAAAACTTGTTGGCATTATGGGTTATCCTTTGGAGCATACCCTTTCACCTATTTTTCATAATGCTGCTTTTAATTATTTGGATTTAAATTGGTGCTACATTCCCATACCGGTGGAGGAAAAGTTTTTTGATAAGGCAAAAGAAGGCATTCGTGTTATCAAAAATTTCGTCGGGGTTAATATAACGATGCCGTATAAAGAGAAGGTTCTACCTTGTTTGGATGAAATTTCATCTTATGCTCAAGTTATTGGTGCTGTTAATACCATTCACATAGTGGATAATGGCAGGTTGGTCGGATATAATACGGATGGGCGCGGTTTTTTAACTGCGTTGAGTCAAGATGGTGGTTTTAACCCAAAAAATAAAAACGTTTTGATTATTGGAGCGGGTGGGGCCTCACGTGCTGTTGCGGTAAGTTTGGCTTTGTCGGGAATCAAAAAATTGAAAATATTAAATCGCACCTTAGATAAAGCCGAAGCAATTCGTTCTAAAATCATAAGTAATTTTGCTTGCGAAGTTGAAATTTTTAATTTTCAATCTAATTTAGAGAATTGTTTTTCATCAATAGATCTTATTGTTAACGCTACTCCTGTGGGCATGGTTAAAGAAGAATATCCTTTTCCCGTTGAGTTAATATCCCGCGAACATTTTGTGTGCGACTTAATTTATGAACCATTAGAAACTCCACTTATTCGTGCTGCAAAAGAGAAGGGTGCTAAGACACTGAATGGTTTAAATATGCTTTTATATCAAGGGGCGGCTGCTTTTAAGATATGGACACATATAGATCCTCCAATTGAAGTGATGCGCAAAGCTTTGGAGGATGCTTTGGAGTTAAAGAAAAATTAAAGGTGAAAATTTATGCATAAAAACACAGCCAGGGGTTTAGGGAAAATATTAATAGAAGCGGGTTTAATTACTGAAGGGCAGCTTAAAGAAGCGATAAAATCTTGCCATGAAGGTAAATCATTAAATGCTGCCTTAGTAGATTGTGGTTTTGTCTCTGAGATTGATATTGCTCATGCCCTTGCTAAACAAATGCAGCTTTCATCCCTCGATATAACAAATTTTCAAATTGACCAAAACGCTTGCTCAACGACATCCGAAGAGATGGCTCGCCGCTATATGGTGTTGCCGATTGGATTTGAAGACGATAAGTTAATTGTCGCCATGTCTGATCCTACTAATGTATTTGCCATAGATGATCTTAGAATTGTAACAGGTCGTGAAATAAAACCGGTAGTAGTTGCTGAATCAGATCTTCTATCTGCTATAAAGCGATATTGCAAGATAGATAAGGTTGTGGAGGAGTATGTTGAGAGTGTTGTCGTCGAAGAAGAGGTGGGCATCAAAGAAGGCGATGTCCAAGATGCTCCAATTATTAAGCTTGTTCAATCAGTTATTATTCAGTCTGTTAATGAACGAGCAAGCGATATTCATATTGAGCCCGAAGAAGATGATTTTAGAATAAGGTTTAGAATCGACGGGGTTCTTCATGAAATCATGCGGTTTCCTAAGCGATTTCAGGGCGCTGTGCTTTCAAGATTAAAAATTATGGCAAACATGGATATTGCTGAGCATAGAAAGCCTCAGGATGGTAGATTTAGTTTATCTGTGCAACAAAATCCTGTTGATTTTAGAGTTGCGTGTTTGCCAACAGTCTACGGTGAAAAAATTGTTTTGCGTTTGCTGAGAAGGGAAAGTACTGTATTGGAACTCAGCGACCTTGGGTTTTCACCTGAAATTCTTAAACGGTTCAGCTCCTCATTTACGAAGCCGTATGGCGCGATTTTAGTAACAGGCCCAACCGGAAGCGGTAAATCTACAACCCTTTACGCAACGCTAAATATTTTAAACTCTGTTGAAAAGAACATAATTACCGTTGAGGATCCGGTTGAGTATAGATTGGAAGGTCTTAGCCAAATACAGATAAACCCAAAAGCGGGGCTTACTTTTGCTAGCGGCCTAAGGTCTATTTTACGAAATGACCCTGACATCATCATGGTCGGCGAGATAAGAGATAAAGAAACGGCTCTAATTGCGGTTGAATCTGCTTTAACCGGTCATCTTGTGCTTTCCACACTTCACACAAACGATGCTCCCTCCGCGATTACAAGACTTACGGAAATGGGAATAGAGCCTTTTTTAACTGCTTCTGCTGTTGATTGTGTTTTAGCTCAAAGACTTGTAAGAAAGCTCTGTCCTAAATGCAAAGAAGCGTATAAACCGTCTCCGGAAATAAGAAAAGAATTTGGGATTTCGCTCGAGGAAGATATAACCTTTTATCGAGCAAAAGGTTGTAATAAATGTAATAATACCGGTTACAAAGGAAGAATTGGC
>NZ_JAUSCH010000130.1 GCF_030651595.1 Candidatus Oleimmundimicrobium sp.
CAAAAGTATCCATAGTGTCTGTTTCTCTTTTAGCTTCCTTACCGCATTTTGGACAAATTGTATTGACAAATTCTTTACTGCTTGCCAGTGGCGAAATGCCTTTGGGTCTGAAATCTACATCTTCCGGCAGTAAAACCGGTAAATCGCTTTCGAGTACAGGAACCATCCCGCAATCGGAACAATAAATCATAGGTATGGGCGCACCCCAATAACGCTGACGCGAAATAAGCCAATCTCTTAATCTGTAATTAACCTCTCTTTTCCCAGAGCCTTTTTTAATCAGATAATCAATTATGATTTCTAATGACTTACTGCTGGGCAAACCGTTAAATTGGCCGGAATTAACCATTATGCCTTCTTGGTCAAAAGCAGCCTCCATAGTATCAGAGGTAACTTTTTTATCCTCTGGTTGAATAACTATTCTGATAGGTAAATTATATTTTTTGGCAAATTCAAAATCCCTTTGATCATGAGCCGGAACTGCCATTACCGCACCCGTTCCATAGTCCATTAACACATAATTTGCTAACCAAATGGGAATTTCCTCGTTATTAATAGGATTTATCACATATTTACCGGTAAAACATCCTCTTTTTTCCAACACGCCAGATACCCTATCTATAGCGCTCTCTTTACTTACCTCTTTTACAAAACTCTGAACTTCATCTTTGCAAGAAGAGTCTTTTGTTATCTCTCCTACTGCAGGGTGTTCGGGGGCCAATAAAAAATAAGTTGCTCCATAGAGAGTGTCGGGTCGAGTAGTAAAAACCGGGATAGTCTTATTGCTCCCCTTTATGGGAAATTCGATCCTTGCTCCTTCACTCCTGCCTATCCAATTTCTCTGCATAGTCAATACTTTCTCTGGCCATTCTTCTAAACACTCTATATCATCAAGCAATCTCTGAGCATATTCGGTAATCTTAAAAAACCATTGAGATAACTCTTTTTTAACAACTTCGGCCTCACATCTTTCACATTTTCCCTCCACAACTTGTTCATTAGCTAACACAGTAGAACAGGAGGGACACCAGTTAACTACACCTTTCTTTTTGTAGGCTAATCCTTTTTTATATAATTGTAAGAAAATCCATTGTGTCCATTTGTAGTAATCCGGATTACAGGTTGCTATTTCTCTGTCCCAATCATAACTGATGCTCATATTAGTAAGAGTATTTTTCATTTTTTGAATATTGTTTTTAGTCCAGATTGAAGGATGAATGTTATTTTGTATAGCAGCGTTCTCCGCGGGTAAGCCAAAGGCATCCCAACCCATAGGGTGCAGGATATTATATCCTTGAGAATGTTTATATCTGGCCACTACATCACCGATAACGTAGTTTTTCACGTGTCCCATGTGGGGTTCGCCCGAAGGATAAGGAAACATTTCCAAAACATAATATTTCGGTTTTTTAGAATCTATATAAGATTTAAAAAAATTATTTTTCGACCAATATTCCTGCCATTTTTTTTCAACTTCGGTGAAATTATATCTATCTTCCATATTTAAATATTCCTCCTTAAAAATAAAATCCCGTCTCAGGCAATCATTTAAAGCATTACCAGGGACGAGATTCTTCTCGTGGTACCACCCTTGTTCAGTAGATTTTTTCATTATAATTTGGTGGAGCTGGCGGGAATCGAACCCGCGACCTCCTCCACGCCAAGGAGGCGCGCTCCCGACTGCGCTACAGCCCCACAATTATCTACTCTTATTAAACAATTAACGCTTGTCAACGCTGTAAACTACATTTAAATTAACATTTTAATTTAATTTTTCGCTTACAAAACTTGAAGGCGAGTTTAAAGGTGTTTATCAGCTTTCACCAGATGCTGATTCTCTTTTTGAAAAAATACCTTTCAGTCCTTCGCTCGGTCTTTTTCTTATTTATTTCGTTTTTAGTATAATTGAAAAAAAAATAAAAGTCAATATATCGAATTGCCTCACCAAAAAAGTACTCCAAATAGTATCGATGCCTCATATAAAAAAGTACTCCAAATTATTTTAATTATAACCTAATTTCCTCTATATTTAAAGAGAAAGAATTATCTCTTTTAAATATATGAGGAGGTAAAAAGGAATGTTAACCATGAGGCAGAAAAAGGCCGTAACCAGAGAATTAAGAGATCGATACAGGAAATCATCTAAAAAAGAAAAGACTATTATGTTAGATGAATTTATTAGACTTACCAGGTATAGCCGCTCCTATGCCGCCAGAGCCTTAAGGCTAAAAGAAGTATTAGGGTATATGAATATAAGGGGAAAAAGAGTAAGACTGGTAAGAGATAAGAGAAAAATCAAAAGAAAGAAGAAAAAGATTTATGATGAAGGCGTTCTGGTAGCCTTAAAGGAGATCTGGAAAATATGTGATTATATCTGTTCCAAAAGACTGGCTCCTTTCTTATCCGAGATCATCCCGGCATTAGAAAGATGGGGGGAAATTAACTTAAGTGCTAAGGTAAGAGAAAAGCTCTTCAAGATAAGTGCGGCTACTATCGATAGGCTTCTAACTGATACCAGAAAGAGATACAGAATAAAAGGAAGATCTACTACCAGACCAGGAACTTTATTAAAAAAGAGTATCCCCATTAGGACCTTTGCCGATTGGGATGAGGCTAAACCTGGCTTTTTCGAAGCAGACCTGGTCTCCCATGATGGAGGGGCAGTAAGGGGTGATTTTATCCAGAGTCTAAATTTTACCGATATCTCTACCGGCTGGGAGGAGATGATAGCGGTAAAGAATAAGGCTCAAAGATGGGTCTTTTCCGGCATAGAGACCATAAAAGAGAGATTACCTTTCTCTATCTTAGGGATAGATTCAGACAATGGAGCTGAGTTTATCAATGCCCATCTAATTCGTTATTGTGAAGAGCATAAGATTACCTTTACCCGAAGTAGACCGTATCGGAAGAATGATTCCTGTTTTGTGGAACAGAAGAACTGGTCGGTCATCAGAAGGGCGGTAGGCTATGCCAGATATGATACCGATAAGGAACTTAGCATTTTAAATGAACTGTATGTTTATCTTAGACTCTATGTCAATTTCTTTCAACCGGTTAGAAAACTGATCAAAAAGGAAAGAATAGGAAGTAAAGTTATCAAAAGATATGATGAGGCTAAGACCCCTTACCGAAGAGTTCTGGCCTCTCCTGATATTGAAGATGAGATAAAGATGAAATTGAAAAGCCAATATGCTATGCTAAATCCAGCAGAGCTGAAAAGAAAGATAACTAAATTACAAGATAAGCTGCTTAAATTAAATGCTTTAAAGCAAAAAGTAAGAGAAGATCTACTACAAAAAAGTGTGGAACCTTCAAGTAGGTTCGAGTACATTTCTACTTGAGGCATCGTATCAGCTTTCAAGTACATTTTTATGTGAGGCAACGGGTATATTGTGCAATTATTATCTCTATGTCTAAAGATAGTGTGTTTTTTGTCAATTATTTTGGTAT
>NZ_JAUSCH010000131.1 GCF_030651595.1 Candidatus Oleimmundimicrobium sp.
CAAAAACACACTGCCCCCTTCAAGTTTTACCCCAAAACCTCTCTCAACTAATCTTGTTCTTCCCGTAACCAAGAGTTCTGTCCCTACTTTTATAATGTCAGTTATCATCATCAGCAAAAGGTCGATTTCTTTATCTTTGCAAATTTTTTCCATCTCTCGCAAAATACTCTCTTTTTTATCTAAAACCACTTTTAAATCAGTTGTTTCAATCTGCCCAATACCAACTTTGACATCGTTTAAATTATATATTTTGAGGTCAGTCATAATTATTTCCTTCGGACTCATCACAGATACTCCCGAACTCTCGGTATACATCTTGATACCAAATTCCATGGGATCTAAATCCGCTATGTCTCCAAGTTCCTTAACCGCGATTTCATCTTTTGACATTGTGGTGGGAGATTTTAAAAGGACCGTATCCGATAGAATAGCTGCCATCAACATTCCAGCCATGTCTTTAGGAATTTCAACGCCCGTCCTTTTAAATTGCTCCCAAACAATAGTAGAAGTTGAGCCCACTGGTTCATTTATCATCAATATCGGCTCTGTCGTCTGAATATCTCCCAAGTGATGGTGGTCTATAATTTCCAAAATATTTGCTTGCTCAATACCCTCTGCGGACTGGCTTTTTTCGCTGTGGTCCATTAAAATCACTTTTCTTCTTACGGGATTTACAAGATCAGAACGCGTAACCACGCCTATTACCGAATTACTCGCGTCTAAAACAAATCCCTGTCTATATTTTGAAGTTAAAATCTCATCCGTAATTTCGCTTAAAAGATCTTCTTCTCGCAATGTAAATGTTTCCTTATCCATTATCCTATCAACAGGAATACTTAAATTTATCAATCGAGCAGCCGCAAATGTATCGTAAGAGGTAACAATTAAACTCACAGAGTTGTTTTTTGCCATCTCTTCAATTTTTTTAGAAGGAGCAAAACCCCCGGTTATTATGAGACACGAAACACCTTTTTCAATCGCGGTTATTTGAGCTCCCGGCCGATTACCCAAAATAACAATGTCCCCGGGATTGATAAAATCTGCCATTGTTTCCGGAAGCATTGCCCCAATTAAAACATTACCGGAAATAACTTTTTCCGAATTGCCAACTATTATCTTTCCTTCAAGGGTTTTGACAATCTGGCCAAACTTTATCTCTATCTCTTTTAAACTTCGAATTTTTAATTCCTCAATATACTGATGCGCAATATTCCTCTCTGTAACGACTCCAAGCAAACGTCCCCCTTTGTCAACAACAGGCACCCCTCTAATATTGCATTCATAAATTAACTCACCAACATCTTTTATTGATGATTCCGGGAGGGCTGTAATTGGTGGAGAAAACATAACATCTTTTACTCTTGTTTTTACATGAGAAAGATATTTTGGAGGTGAAATATTGAAATAATTAAGAACAAAATCGGTTTCTCTGTTAATTTTACCTAATCGCGCTGCAACATAATTATCCTCAGCAATTTGATTTTTAAGATACGCATAGGCTATGGCAGAACAAATTGAATCTGTGTCCGGATTTTTATGCCCCACAACATAAATCGACATGTTTATCTCCTAATTAATCTTTTCTAACGGAGTATCTTCAAGAAATACTTTCTTTCTTCCTGCTTTTAAAAAGAAAACTGTAATTTGGTCCTCTTCATCAACTGAAACAACATCGCCTTCGCCAAAAGTTTTATGTATAACTTTATCGCCCAGAGAAAATACGTTGCAATTTTGTTGTGTTGTTTCAACATCGCCTTTCTGATACAAAGCTGTGCCCAATAAATCCTCAAACAAATCACTGGGTATTTCTTTTATAAACCTGGATTTTAAATTATAACTGGTTGAACCCCATAAATTCCTTGACCATGCCGATGTTAAATAAAGCTTTTCTTTTGCCCTCGTCATACCAACATAACATAAGCGTCTTTCCTCCTCTAACTCCTCAGGCTCGGCTATAGAACGAAAATGTGGGAAGATACCTTCCTCCATCCCAATTATGAAAACAATTGGAAATTCTAAACCCTTAGCGTTATGTAACGTCATTAAGGTAACGGTATCAACACCTTCATCATAGGAATCAATATCAGTAACAAGGGCGATGTGTTCCAAAAAATCACTCAAGTTTTTTCCCGGAAAAGCGTTTTTAAATTCCACTACTACCGAGATAAACTCCTTAATATTTTCAACTCGACCGATTGACTCAAAAGTCTTTTGCTTGTCCCAAAAAGTTAAGTAACCCGTAACATCAAGGACCTTTTCAACTAAAAATTGGATATCATCTTCTTTGGCTTTCTCAAAGCTTTCCAGCATATTTGAAAATCCTTCGACTTTTTTCTTGGTTGAAGCTGAGAGCCAAGGGTTTTTCTCAACCTTTTTAATAGCTTCATAAAAAGATATCCTTTGTTGTATCGCAAATTTATCTAAATAAGCAATGGTAGTCTTTCCTATTCCGCGAATTGGAACATTTATTATCCGCTTTAAGCCAACCGAATCCATGGGGCTCGATATCACCCTCAAATAAGCCAGAATATCTTTTATTTCTTTTCGCTCATAAAATCTGAGGCCTCCCACTATCTCATATGGTAAACCAATTCCTATAAAGGTTTCCTCAAGAACTCTCGATTGAGCATTTGTTCGATAAAAAATTGCAAAGTCCTTATAGCTTCTCTTTTTTTCCTTGGAAAGACGCTCAATTTCACCGGCAATGAAGGCAGCTTCTTCGCGCTCATTTTCAGACTGGAAGTGGACGATAAGTTCCCCTGCCGCATTTTTCGTCCACAGAGCTTTCGGTTTTCTTCCTAAATTATTTTTAATAACATGATTTGACGCATCTAAAATAACCTGGGTTGAGCGGTAATTCTGCTCAAGCCTCACTATCTTGGCCTCGGGGTAATCCAACTCGAATTCCAAAATATTCCGAATATCGGCGCCCCTAAATTTATAGATGCTTTGATCCGGGTCCCCCACTACACACAAATTTTTATGCTTTCCAGCCAAAAGATTTATGAGTTTATATTGGGCATGATTTGTGTCCTGGTATTCATCAACAAGAATATAACGAAACTCGTCTCTGTAAAATTCCAAAATGCTGGGAAAAAGATTAAGCAGGTCCACCGTCATCATAATCAAATCATCAAAATCCAGCGCGTTGTTTTTAGTAATTCTTTCCTGGTAAAGCTGGTAAACCTCTGCCGCGATTTTATCGGGATAAGATATGGCTTGAGACACAAACGTTTCAGCATCCAGAAGTTCATTTTTAGCAGCTGAAATTTTGTTCTTAATCGTTCGAGGCGCGAATTTTTTTGTATCATAGTTTAAATCTTTAAGACATTCAGTAATTAACCTTATCCTATCGTCATCATCGTAAATTAAAAAATTCCTCTTAAATCCAAGACGCTCAATATCTCTCCTCAAAATTCTCACACAGGTTGCGTGAAATGTTCCAATCCACATTCCGTGTACCACGTTGCCAATTAGGATCTTAATTCGCTCCTTCATCTCGTTGGCAGCTTTATTAGTAAAAGTGATGGCCAATATATTGCGTGAATTTATCCCTTTGTTCTTAATTAGGTGAGCCACCCTGTAAGTTAAAGCTTTGGTTTTTCCGCTACCGGCCCCGGCAAGGATTATAAGAGGGCCTTCTGTATATTCAACAGCTTTTTTTTGGTCCGGGTTTAGTTTTTCAAGTAAATTCATATTCTAAATTATAGCCGAAAATTGGATAGAACGCAGCCCTGTTTTACAGGAATCAGTCTTTTTTGATTGATTGAGTCAACTATTAATTTCTACGATTCTTTCGAAGATGGATTTGGGTAAATCGGAAAGGTGGGATTATTTGTGTTGACTGACTGTAAAGCTCACCCACCAACTGAGGGATCAGATAAAGCGTCTTGTTAGATGCTTAATTTTTCAATAAAATCTTTTATTTTTTCACCATTAAATTCTTCTCGTGCCCATTTTTTTATTTTATTTACATCTATTTTTTGTACTTTTGCCACCATAATTGCTTGTTCAAGAGATTCTTTATCATCCCAATGAATGTATGCAGCTAAGCGATCTTTTACACAATCCGTTGGAGTTAATATTTTTATTGAACCTAAGTTTGATGAGATTGTATCAAAATTTTGAATTGGTTGATTCCCAATCGCGATTGGTGGAGCTAAAAATTCCAAGAAGTACTCGCAATCCGGATGTATATAATATTTTTTCTTATCATATTCAAAACCAATCTCTTTTAAAGCTGTTTTAATTTTTTTGTTGGATTCATATGTAATAAAATCTAAATCATATGATATATATTTATTTTCAGAATAAATTGATACACAAGCCCCACCAACCAATACAGCTTCAATTCCGTGTTTAGATAGCTGTGCCCCGATTATTTTGGCCAAATCTTTAATTGTAATTTTTTTAAGATTAATGTTCTTCATCATTAAAGGGGTTTTCCTGTACGGCGAGGTCTTTTGCGAGTTATTGGCTCATAATATTTAATTTTTATCTCTTCAGGAAGAAATTCATAAGCTTTTTTTAATAATTGTTTCAACTCTAACAGAAATGGATATCTCGGGTTAAATTCAAAAAGACGAGTATTTCCTTCTTTAAAGCTGATTAAAACTCCCGCTCTTTCAAGTTTCTGCAATGTTGTTTGAACTCCAAAAACCGCTACTTCAAACCTATCAGCTAATTGTTTCGCATAACATTTTTTGCTTAGCAAAAGCGTGAAAAGTATACGTTCAGTATTTTGATTTCCAAATAATATTTCAAGCATAACAACCTCCTACCAATATAATTGGTAATATTACCAATTATATTGGTAGTCTTCAAGTATTTCTTTATTGTTTTTCTATCTAACGTTCAAATTGAGGGGCGCGCCGCTTTTGGCGCGTCCTGCTCGAATGCAGAGTTAGGCTGGATAAGCAGCACAATGCTACGACTATAGACCTGCCCCCGTGCGTTTGCATGCCATAGTATCTGGGAAGCAATTTTTACATTAGCTTCCCAGATACAATCTACACACTATAATTATTCTTTTGCTGTCCACGTATCACCGGTCTTTTCATATTTTTTCTTCACCGCTGACCATGCCACCTTATGCGCCGTTTCTTCCTGGGAAGCATCGCCCCGGCGTTCTCCAGGGCTCGCATATTCCTGCCAGGCGTGATTAAATGCTTCCCGGTAAATATCCTGTGCATGGGCAGGAAGTACATGGGTTACATTTTCTGGTAAATCTTTATTGGTTTTATAGGGCATAACATGACTCCTTGGGCTTGATGGTTTCGAGGATACGTCCAATGATCTCGCCCACCTTGCCGCTTCTGACGAGGGAGTTGAAAGGCTCAAGTGGGAATTCGACAGTAAGTAACATTTTCATGTGATGACCTCCTTTTGTTGCGGCATTTGAAGGCGGTGCCGCATACGCCTAACGATTGAGCTCACCAGCAAAAAACGCCGCGCGTTTTTTGTCAGGTGCAGCGATTTGTTAGCCATCAATCGAGAGCTTTAAACCAAACATTCATACTCTCTATTCTTCCAGAAATATTTGTATTGTTTTTTAACCGACCTCCGAATTGGTATCCTAACTTGCTAAACGTAACATTAATTCCCGGAGACATTGCCCGGGCAATTGTGTATGCAGTTTTGATATTTTTCTTCTTCATTTCATTCTCCATTCGAATAAGAAGCTGTTGACCAAACTTGTTCCCTCGCCACTCCGGGAGTGTCGCAAAGTCTGTCATTTCCACATTAGCGGCTTCTTTGTCTGTTTCCGCCGATGAAACAGCTACCAACCCGCCCTCTGTTTCAATACCAAAATAATCAATATGACTTTGCATAGTTTCTAAAAGATAGTCAGGATCATGGATTGGGAATGGATAAGAAGGGAAAACCTCTTGGTATATTTTTACCATAACGGATACATCCGGTTTATTACACTTGCGTGAAATAAACCGGTTTTCCAAACGTGATACTTTATCTGCTGTTCTTTTCCCCAAAGCAATTTTCAAGATATTTTCTATTTTATCAATATCGGGTTCCTTGATGCGTTCAGCATTTAGATAATATCCCATAAATACAGCGGTTTCCTTTCCTGAATAAAATCCTGGAATTCTGGCTTCTTCCAAATAACCGGCAATTAAAAAGTTTTTTGCTATACTCTCCGGCACTTTTCCAAAGATCTTTGAGTATCCATTTGTTTTCGCTAGGTCAATAAGTTCATAGGGAAGTTCTGCCGATGGCAATGATGTTATTTGCATCAGGTAAATACGGTCGTTACAGTGCCCATGTTGGATAACACACCCTTTATATTTTTCTATTTTGTCTTGCGTCAACATTAGCTACGCCTTTCTATTCGTTCGTTTTTTGCAGGAACAAGTGTTATTGTATCGTCATAATCTGCCAATAGTTTTTCTATTCCCACTGCCCGATATTCAGTTGCATCTTCCAGGGAAAGTTGCAAGTTGCATTGATCACAGTTTCTGTCACAAAAAGTCGGCTCATAAGAATCAGGTTCTTTATAGGTTGTTATGACTCCTTCATAATTCCTCAAAATTACCTTATTGGTAGACCATGAAATGAGGTAATTTGGCATAACCGGGATCTTGCCAGCGCCTCCAGGAGCATCAATCACATAGGTTGGCACACAAAATCCGGTTGTATGTCCAATTAAGCTTTCAATAATTTCAATTCCTTTACCGACAGGGGTTCTGAAATGACTTAATCCTTCAGAGAAATCACACTGATACAAATAATAAGGTCTAACCCTGTTTGCGACGAGTTTGTGGACAAGAGAGCGCATAATTTTTGGACAATCGTTCACGCCGGAAAGTAGGACCGATTGATTGCCAAGAGGAATACCTGCATCCGCAAGTTTTGCAAGAGCCTTTTTGGAAGATGTAGTTATTTCCCGGGGATGGTTAAAATGTGTATTAATCCATAAGGGATGATGTTTTTTCAACATTGCCACGAGTTTATCAGTTATTCTATAAGGTAAAACAGCAGGCGTTCTGGTCCCAATACGAATTATTTCAACATGTTCTATCTTTTGAAGTTCAGTTAATATCCAATCCAGATAATCGTTTGATAGCAGAAAGGGATCACCTCCACTTAATAAAACGTCTCGAACTTTGGGGGTGTTGCGAATATAGTCAATTCCAACTTGTATTTCTTTTTTAGTCGGAATATTGTCTATATCCCCTACCCGCCTTTTTCTGGTGCAGTGACGACAATACATTGCACACACATTACTTACCAAAAACAAAACACGATCAGGATACCTATGCGTGATCCCCGGCACCGGACTGTCTTTGTCCTCGTACAAAGGGTCTACCATATCCGCACGCGAAAAATCCAGTTCATGAATAGATGGAACAGATTGTCTAAAAACAGGATCATTTTCTAAATTATCCGTATCAATTAAGGATAAATAATACGGCGTGATAGACATCGGGAATTTGTCAATAGTTTTTTTTAATTGTAATCGCTTCTCTTCAGAAAGTTTTACGCCTAAAAGCGACTCTAAAACATTCAAAGACCTAATACGATATCTTATTTGCCATTTCCAATCCTTCCAGTTTGATTTGGAAATATTTGAATCTATCTTTTCAGCCATCTCCTTTTGGTGTTTTGTAAAAATCATTTATTACTCCTTTTTTATGGCTAACGTTTGAACTCACTGGTTTTTACGAAGCGGAGCGAAGTAAAAATCCAGTGTAGTGATTTGTTATACTATTTTACAATTATCTTCGCCTTTGCAATTGTTTTTATAATTACAACCAACCAAAATAACTGGACAATACATCTTTTCATTTTTTAAACATATCTTGCTAAAATTATTTTTTCTGTTATCAATTTTATATATAGGACATAAGTCACAATTGTTCAGATCACACATTCTTGGAACAAAATCAAAAGTAATATCGAATTGCTCAGGATATCCAATAATATCTTGACTGTTTTTATTAAAAAAATCTCTTAATATTTTATTTAAAGCCTTCTTTGAGTGTTCATAATCTGTATCTTTTAAAATACAATTTCTAAATTTAGAGTTATTATTCCATACATCTCCTGGCAGCTCTAATTGAATAAGTGCTTCATACGAAAATAATTTTCTAAAATCATTATCGCTTAAATCTTCCTTACTTAATGCTACTTTAAAATATTGCTTAAATTCAGGAGATTTTAAAAAGTCCCTTAAGCTACACCAAGCTCTTTTCTGGTTGAAAACTGTATCTTTGAGAAAAATGTTGTATTCATTACTGAATTCATCGGGATTATTTAAAATGTTTTTTATTCTGTTTTTCCGTTCATTCGCATTTTTTATATTACCAGCAAAATCACTCAAATCACTACTTTTAGGCTGTCCAATTTCATAATAAGTCAATAAATACAATGAAAACAATATTCTTTTTATAAAATCATTCTTATCTTTATGTTTACAATAAATTTCTTTAATGAATTTAGAAAAACTGAAGTCATAATCTTCTAAAAAAATAAAAGTGTATAAAATCGCCAGATAATCCGATGGGAAAAATCTTGATTTAAATTTCACCCTTCCATTCTCAAAAATACCATTATATTGAGTTAAAATGGAATTATTGTCTGCTGTTGACTTGCTTATAAAAGTGTATTTATCGTTGCCATCTCTTTTTACAAAAGAATTTTCATATTCTGGATTTAATAGATTTAATGAATTCTGTTTTTTAACTTCATATATCAACTCAGAAAATACAAATCCGCCAATATTCCATATTCGTTGGAAAGGCATTTGCCTGTCAGTTATGTAACATAACCAATGTGTTAGAATTTTTGTATCATCTTCTAAATCTTTTTTGAAAAAATTAATCAGATTATAATTATGAGTAAATTCCCAGTGATAATCATCGTAAAAAGATATAATTTTAAATATTTCTGTTAGTTTATTATTCATCTTACCTTCTTAATTTTTAACCTTTCCCGAACCGCCTCGCTTGTTAGTTCTTTAATTGCATCAGTTGCAACCCATTTCGCTGCTTTCGAGTCCAACTTTTGTATCTCTTTAGCAACCTCAATTGCCTTCTTGTTCAAGTTAAGGTTGCGTTTCCCAATTTGTCTGAGCGCCCAATTTATGGCCTTCTTCACAAAATTCCTATTATCGGCGGCCTCTCTCTTTATAATCAAAAGGAATTTTTCAAATTCCTTATCATCTGCTTTTTTATCGTGGACTGCCAGCACCGCCATCAAAACAAAACCCGCCCTTTTAACAAACTCTTCTTCTCTCTCGCTCCACTCAACAGCTTTTTGATAAGCAAATTCTGTTTTTTCAAAAAGATTTATGCAACACTGATCGCATATTTCCCAATAATCAAACCCTTTTACCCAGCTCTCCATCTGCTCTTCAGTTACTTTATTTGGTTCATCGACCATACAGGCAAGTATTCTGGTTTCGCGGATATTCGATTTCCAAAGTTCCCGGGCAAGATTATGGTCTTTCCCGATTTCCTTGGCCATCTTCCTTAAATTTGGAATTGATACTCCATGGGTTCTTTCAGGAGTAATGCCAAACCTCGCCATGCCTTCAATTGCCCTGGGATTGGATAAAGATTTTAATTTCTCAATAACATCATCGTAATTCATTTACCACCATATCTATTTTAAACACATGGTTTAAATGTCAGATTCTGTTTATTCAAGCTTTGTGCCGCACTCACCGCAAAATCTTGTACCCGCTGGATTTTCCGCTCCGCATTTAGAGCATTTTATTAAAGCAAGAGGCGCCCCGCAATTGGAACAAAATTTTCCTTCACCAGCCGGCTTACCACACTGCGGACAGATGGTCTGCTTGCTTTCAATCTTACCTGTAAATACTTGGGTTTTAGCCGCTTTCTCTTTTATATCAGATACCGCTTTCTCCGCCTTGGCGGCCGCTACTTCAACATTTATCCGGGGAGCGCATACTGTACATAATCCTTCCTGCTCATTCCAGTCATTTTCGCAAACCCACTTCGTGCACTTCGGACAGCGATGAAAGTGTTCTTTTGCTTCATTTTGCGCTAATTCAAATGCCTCTTCGTGTTCTTTCTGCCAAGCGGGAGACATGCCTTTAAATTTCTCACCGATAACATCGGTGCCTCTCTCGATACCATATCCAATGTTATATTTTCCCGTCATTTGAGCAGCAGCACTAACCATGCTTCCAAGCCCTTTAAAAAACCGCCCTTTTTTGTAAGTCTTTGATTCCGTAAACCTTGTCTTGTAACCTTCGCGACAAATATCGCAGTAGAACGTAAACTGAAACCCGGCTTCCGTGCTATTATCTGCAAAATTATCGGTAAAACCTATAAGATTACCCTCTCCCATCTCTACCTCCTTATTTAAGTAGCTTGCCACACTTTATACATTTTTCTCCGATTGGCGGTTGTTCCGTCTCACATTTTGGGCAAACAATTACCAAACGCGCATCGCAGTGTTCACAGTAATCCCCAAAAAAGGTTGTCTTTCCGCACTTTGGACATTTTATCTCTAAGCTCAACCCACAAATTGAACAAACCTTATAATTTTTCTGTATTGGATTTCGACACTTGGGACACCTCAATGAACCCAATGGATTTACTCTTCCGCAAAGCGGACAAACATTTGATTCAGGAGGAATCAGTTTGTCACAATAACGACAGGGATGTTTGTATCCCGGCATAATTTAACCTCCTTTCTTATTAACACTTTAAATTACTTGTCGTTCGCAATTTTTTTCCATTTTTCACTATCATCCTGCATGCTCACATTAAATTTTAGCAGATTTGCCACATCTTCTTCCCACTGCTCAGGTGAGGAATGAATGACCCTGCCAATAAATAAACTGCGTAATTCCCTTAGCTCAGATATTCTGGCTATGGCAAATTGATATTTTTGATACTGCGGTTCTTCTAGTTTTTCATCAGGCAGATATATTGGTTCACGCCTAAAATTAATAGCAAGCATACATTTGTTTATTTTTTTAATAAAATCGTCAACTTCTTTGTGCAAATCTTCTATATCTTGAAAATTTGGGTAGTCCTTTCTGCTCACAATCCTGAAAAAGTATGTTGCCTTTCCGCCACCTTCGGTTGATGTTGCCTCCATTGCCACCGCATTTCCCGGTTCTTCTGAATTTACACTGTAAATTGGAATTAAAAACCAGATGTATTCGCCGGTTAAATCGCCCAAAAGCCCGCGTTTTAAACCAATGCAAATTTTCTCTTGCCGGGATAATGATTTTAAGAATTCGTATTCCTCTTTAACCTCTGCTATCTCTAACTTATTTTCCAATTCCGTCCAAAGTTCGGGAGAGATTGATTCCAAATCGCTTCTCTTTGCCGCTTTGCCTTCTTTCATGAATCGGGCAGCTCTCCATATGATGGAAGGATTTGCCCGGGGCAGCAATTCTTTAAGCGATGATTGGACCTTTAAAGAAAGTTCGTTAATTATTTCCGACAGCGTATATTTAAACGAATCAAATTGCTTTCCCATCTTTGAAAAAACAAATTTTTCTCCCCACTCCGTATCTATAATCAAAGCAAAATCCTCTTCTTTAATTCCCGAGATTTCGCTGTAGGGAATCCTTATGAGTTCTCCTTTTTCCGGAATAATCACAATCGCTGTATCATATAAACAGGGTGAGCACATCCCCTTCTGTTTTTCCACACCACTTTCGTCAAAGTAAGTAAAATCCGCTTCTACTCCGGATTTTTTAAGAGATTCGTGCATCAGCAGATCTTTTAAAAACAGCTCATTGCGCAGCTTAAAGAAAACCCTTAAAAAATCCTCATATTTATATCCGAGATTAGAAAGTATAAGTTTTTCTTGAGAGGTTAAAGTGAGACAAATCTTATAATCGTCTTCAGGAATCTTCAAAATATCCCGAAAAGGAACAAGCAGTGCTTCGCCAAAATTTGGATAAATAGAAAGATTTTCTTCGTCAAGCCCGACTTCAGCTTCGCCACCGGCTATTTCTTCGTCATTCTCGTCAAGCAAAAGATAACTTAAAGGGCATTTCATAATAGTTACTTGCTCGTTTTTTTCATCCATATTATTTTTTTTCCTCTCTCTTATCTTATTAAAAACATCGGTATAAAAACTTAAAACCTTGAATTTCCTTTCTTACATCTTATTTAAACATAATGTCTATTTCTTTAAAGAAAAAGACTTTGAGAAAATACTCGAAAGGAAACATTTAGCCTATATCTAAGAAGAAGATTAAGAAATTAATTAATATGAACCTGTCCACTAAAAATCAGAAAGGAACATCTATATTAATAACAGAAAAATTGACATCGAGGATTATAACATCAGAGATCAGGTCTTATTTTTTGACGTCTTTATTAAATAATTTTATTCTCGAAATATCAGGGTTAAAGTAGCCTTAATCCTATAAATTTACTTGTTATTTCTCTTCCTTGAGTAGCCGGTTTGTTCTTTTTTATGCTTTGGTTTGAATTTACTTTTATCTTTAGCATATTGCTGTTTGCCACGTTCATCCAGTCTCGAAATTTTTAACTGCTGACCGGACACCCAAATTTTTTTCAATACACGCAGAATATCTGACGACATTCCTTCGGGCAGATCTACCGTACTAAAGTCATCATATATATTTATCCGGCCGATAAATTTGCTGTCTATTTGCGCCTCATTGGCAATAGCGCCCACAATATTGCCGGGGTTTACACCATGATTACGACCAACCTCAATACGAAATCTTTCCATCCCTTTTTCGGACACCGATGATGCTCGACCACGTTTTGCAAAAGATTTTCCCTTTCTTGGTCTGTCCTCAAATTCCTCAAACACAACTTTTTTATTTTTAGGTCTATTTGTTAACAATAAAGGTTCGTCACCCTGTACTAATTTAGCTAACGAGGCAGCAATTTCAACCGCGGGCACATTATGCTCCTGCAGATATTTCTCCATCAAATCGTAGTAAAATTCTAATCCTCCGGCTGCCAAAGTATCGGTGATGCGTTGTTCAAAGTTCGCAACGCGCTTGTCATTAATCACTTCTGTTGAAGGCAATTCCAGCAACTCAATCTTTTGTTTGGTAGCTCTTTCTATGGAGCGCAACATATACTTTTCTCGTGGGGCTACAAACAAAATAGCCTCACCGCTACGCCCGGCCCGACCCGTACGGCCAATTCGATGAACATATGATTCAGTATCGTATGGAATATCGTAATTGATAACATGACTGATGCGTTCAACGTCCAGCCCCCGCGCCGCCACGTCAGTGGCAACTAAAATATTTATTTTCCCCTTTTTAAATTGTTCTACCGTACGCTCTCGTTTACTTTGCGTAATATCTCCATTTAACGGTGCGGAAGCGTAGCCGCGAGCCTCAAGTTTTTCCGAGAGTTCCATTGTTGCCGTTTTGGTGCGAACAAAGATGAGCACGCCATCAAAAGTTTCCGCCTCCAGTATTCGCGTTAGCGTGTCCAATTTATGGAACCCACTCACCATCCAGAAGCGTTGGCGAGTGGCTTCCACAGTAGCAGTTCGTGTTTTTATCGTAACTTCTACCGGATTATTCAAGTATTTTTGAGCAATTTGACGGATTGCCTTAGGCAAGGTTGCAGAAAAAAGCGTTATCTGGCGCTCAGGTGGAGTCTGTTCCAAAACCCACGTTACATCATCAATAAAACCCATACGCAACATTTCATCCGCCTCATCAAGAACAAGACAGCTAAGTGCTTTTAGGCTTAAAGTCCCGCGCCGCATGTGGTCCATTACCCGTCCCGGCGTCCCTACCACGACATGCACGCCACGTTTAAGTCGACGAAGTTGGCCATCATAAGCCTGACCGCCATAGATAGGCAATACGTGGAACCCCGTCATTTGAGACGCGTACTGCTGAAAAGACTCTGCCACTTGAATAGCCAGTTCACGAGTGGGTGCTAAAACTAACACCTGAGGTTCCAGCTTCTTAAGATCTATACGTGACAATAACGGTAAGGCAAAAGCAGCAGTTTTCCCAGTACCGGTTTGAGCTTGTCCCAGTAAATCTCTGCCTGCTAAGACATGTGGAATCGCCTGCACCTGAACTGGCGTCGGCGTCTCATACCCCATTTTATCTAATGCCTTCAATACAGGTTTAATTAATCCTAATTCACAAAAATCTGGCTGTGAAGAAACATCGTTCGACATCTAAAATACCTCCAAAAAATAGTGTCGCCGGTAAAAATCCCGGCAGACGTTGTAAGAACATATTGTGTAAAACTTATATATTATTGCACTTTACGTTACATTTTGCAAATGCTATAAGAATATTTACAACAAACTACATCTTTAACTTTTAACGTTTTCTAAATAAATCCGAGTTTGGGGTCAAATCTTATTTTTTGACATCTTTCTAAACAGTTTTATTTTCGAAGTTTTGATTTTCTTTCGTTTTTAGTTAAATATCTTTTTCTAAGACGAATATTTTTAGGAGTTATCTCAACTAATTCATCGTCTTCGATAAATTCCAAAGCAAATTCCAACGTCATTTCTTTGGGAGGAATAAGCTTTATCGCCTCATCAGACCCGGCCGCTCGCGTATTTGTAAGTTTTTTCTCCCGGGTCGCGTTAACAACGAGATCATCTCCCTTATTATTAACGCCTATAATCATACCTTCGTAGATATCATCACCCGGATTAATAAATATCTCGCCTCTTTCCTGAAGCCCAAACAAAGCGTAGGCAACTGTCTTGCCGCTGCCCATTGAAATCTGCACCCCCACCTGGCGATGAGCAATCTCTCCTTTGTACTTTTGATACTGGTAAAAATTCTGATACATGATTCCCGTACCTCGGGTCATCTTCAAAAACTCACTTCTAAATCCAATCAATCCTCTTGTTGGGATTAAAAAATTCATGCGCATCGTACCAATTGAAGTCACCTGCATATCCTTCATCTCTGCTTTTCTCACACCGAACGCTTCAATCACAGCTCCTTGATATCCCTGGTCAACCTCAACCAACACTTCTTCCGTAGGTTCAAGAATTTCTCCGTCAATTTTCATTAATATCACCCGAGGAGAAGAAACTTCAAGTTCATAACCTTCTCTGCGCATTGTTTCAATAAGTATGGAAAGATGAAGTTCTCCTCTTCCGGAAACCTTGATTTTTTCAGTTCCGGCAACATCTTCTATCTTGATTCCCACATTTGTCAGCGCTTCACGCTCAAGTCTTTCACGAATATGACGCGAAGTTAAAAATCTACCGCCGTCCTTCCCCGCGAGAGGGCTAGTGTTGTGGGAAAAAAGCATTGAAATGGTCGGCTCATCAATTTTTATTTTCGGCAATGCTTTTGGATTTTCTATTGATGCAAGAGTTTCCCCAACTTTCACATCATCGACTCCCGCGACAGACACAATGTCACCGGCTTCCGCGCTATCAACCTCTACTCTTTTCAAACCCTTGTATTTTAATATTTTCGTAACTTTTCCTTGTTTTATGGTTCCATCGCTCTTCACAAGAGATACCTGTTCTCCATTTTTTATTTTTCCATGAAAAATACGACCTGTTGAAATACGGCCGACATAGGAATCATAATCCAGCATAGTCACCAGCATTTGAAAAGACCTTTCAGAATCCGCAATCGGAGGCAGTACACGATGAAGAATTGTGTCCAGAAGAGGTCCCATATCTTTGTTTTCTTCATCCAAATCAAGAGTTGATGTGCCCTCTTTTGCTGAAGCATAAACAATCGGAAAATCCAGTTGTTCATCAGTTGCGTTTAATTCGCAAAAAAGATCAAAAGTCATATCGGCAACTTCATGAGGCCGCGAGTTCGGCCTATCAATCTTATTTACAACCAAAATTGGTTTAAGATGGAGTTCAAGAGATTTTTTTAAAACAAATTTAGTTTGCGGCATGGGACCCTCAAATGCGTCTACAAGTAAAAGCACGCCATCTACCATTTTAAGAATTCTCTCCACTTCGCTTCCAAAATCAGCATGGCCCGGGGTATCAACTATGTTAAACTGTACACCCTTATACAAAAAAGAAGCATTTTTTGAAAAAATAGTTATTCCACGTTCTTTTTCAAGTGGATTTGAGTCCATAATTGTAGTTTCGCCATCTTTAAACTCATATGCTCCTGACTGTTTTAAAAGAGCATCTACAAGCGTTGTTTTCCCATGGTCAACGTGGGCAATAATAGCCACGTTTCTCACGTCTTTTCGACGTTTCTGATTAGGCATACTAATAATTTTCCTTTCATGTTTTTATCTAACGACAGAAATCAGTGGTTTTACAAAACGGTAGAACCGCGGAGCAAAATCAACTGCAATAAGTTGTTAGGTTTTAATATATTTTCCAAGTAGTTGAATGGGAGGATTGTTCTTATATTAATCTAAAAATACTACCCATAAACATTGAATTTATTTTTCATAATTATAGCACGATTAACACTTAAAAAACAGCATCTGTTCTGGTTCACTACATGGTAAACGGTTTCGGGGTTGTCAACATAGACAACTTTTAAAGGTTTGAGCCTTCCGTCTTTATGTTTTTCATAATACTCTTTCGGCGTTAAGTAACCAAGGCTTTGATGGGGCCTAAGGGTGTTGTAAGTATTGTTCCAGTCATTAAGAGCCTTGTTTTGCTCTTCGATTGTGGGCATAAAGTTTTGAAGCTCATAAAATTCCTTAATATCGGTTTGAATGCTTCGCTCAACAATTGAGTTCTGTTTAGGGCAATTTGGATAGGTAAAGTAATGAGGTATTTCTAACTTAGATAGCAGGTTGTCGAATTCGTCCATGAACTCGCTACCGTTATCAGTTTGAACTCGTTTAATTGGAAAGGGGAAGGTATTTTGAGCCTCTAGGAAAAATGTCTTGGCGCTTCTGCTGCTTAACCTGGAAAATGTTCTTGAGAATTTAAGTTTAGACAGAACGTCGATTGCATTGATCTGGTAACGCTTTTCACCCCAGGGAAGATTGAAGTGTTTGGAATCGAACTGAACAACATCACCGAAGACTTCCGCCTTTAGTTCTTTAGAGTACCGAAGCCTTTTAACCTTTGTTTGCGCCCGCTTCTTTTTTTGACTTATTCTTGGATTAATGAGGTTTTTCTCCTTTAAAATCCGGCCGATTGTTGAAGCTGACAAGTCGATGCCATGCTCACGCTTTAAGATGACCTCCAGCTTATATTTACTCCAGGCGGGGTATTTCTTTCTTAAAGAGACCACCTCATCTATCTGATCCAGCGGTATCTTTGATCTTCTAAAATTCTTTGGCCGTTTTGACCTATCCTCTAAGTTCTCAAGGGAGTAAGGACGGTATCGCTTCTTCCACTTGTAAAAAGTTCTTTTAGATATTCCAAAATACCTGCAGGTAAGTTCCGCGTTTTTATTGTGGGAATAATAAAAGTCAAACCATTTAAGCCTAAGTCTTGCTTCTTTGGATAGTGGCTGCGATATGGCTTTGGGCAGCTTTGGCATACGGTACTGATAGCTCATCGAAGAGCTTTGATAGCTTCCCTTCATAGTGTGCCTCCTTGTCTACATTTTAACGGAAGCACTCTTAACTTTTAGCTATCCTAACCGTTTACCATCTGTTTGAACCTAGGCAGCATCTCTTCGCCAGTAAAACGCATGAAATTTTTAGCTATTGCCTTTCATTATTCTCTTAATTTAATATTTCTTTCACCCGTCCGATTTCGCCACTTTCTAATCGAACTTTGATGCCGTGGGGATGAGTGGAAGATTTGGTCAAGATATCTTTTACGACACCTTCCGTTAATTTTCCGGATCGCTGGTCTTTTTTTAATACTATCAAAACCCGTATGCCTGGTTTTATATTTACACGATTTGTACCATTCATATTCCTAATTCCACTTTTCTATTGACAAATTCCATCATATAAATTGCAGATAATGCTTAATATACTGAGTTTCATAATAGACGGTTAAATTTTCGAGTCAAGAAAAAGCTGCTGAGGAGCAGTTTTTTTCATCGACAACCCTCTCCCCTTCGAAAAAAATATTTGGAAGGAAACATTTAACTTATGTCTAAGAAAAGGAATAGGGAGTGATTTTAATTAATATAAATTTGTTCACTAAAAATCAGAAAGGAATATCTATGCTAACAACGGTATTTTGGACATTTATAGCGACTTTTGTGCTCATTGTAAGCGGGACTTTCTTGGGCGAATGGTTAAGAGGCCCTTATTTTATCCCGGCAATTGCTACCTTCTTTTTATTGGGCGGAGCATTAATATTTTTTACTCTGAAAGAAAAGGTAGAAGGAAGGTTGAAAAAGTTTTTAATCTTAGCAGGAGGTTCCGCGGTATTATTTTTTGTTTCCGTTTTACTACACAACCTCTTTTATGCTTTAGGTACAATTACCAGCCATATTACTTTTCTAAAATATTTGGTGGAAGCCCTTCATGTAGCATTTTTCCTTATCGCGGTTATTCTTTGCCCGATAGGTTTTTTGGTGGGCGTAGTGGGTAGTATTGTTTTGTTTATTAAGAAAAGGGAGAAGATATAACGACCAAGTTCAGCGGTACGCTGTCCGCTGGAGCGCCTTGTTAGGCTTGATTGCTAATTTTTTCGATGTTGTTAAGTTCATCTGTCAAAATGCATTTTGCCTCACGAATGCTGTCTTTCCTAAGCGGTATCCCTAAAATTAGTATTGTGTTTTCTGTCTCGTTAATTCCGTTTTTATATCTAATCGATTTTATTTCTGCCTTGTCGGATGGATAGCATAAGAAACCGTATTTATTAATTGTCTTGCTGAAAGAAGAGTAGGCCATAATTTGATGAAGGTCGTGCCTATGCTCTTCCTTCAATGCATCACTTAAATCAAACTTGTTGTATAGGTTAGATTTGTATTTGGCGTCAATAAACACTATTAGGGAGTCTTTTTGATATATGGCATCAGGCTCAATGTGTTTCAACTCCCAGTTATAGTGCCGTGATGACCTTGAATAAAATTTAAAGTTTGAATAAAGTCTGCCGCCTATTTCTTTTGCTGTTTCTTTTAAGATGTATTGAACGAACTTTTCAAACACATCTGAAAAATCAACTCTCCAAGCTGTGCTGTCAACCAGTTTATGATTCAATATTTTACTCGCTTGTTCCTTGCAATATTTTACTGTTGGGTTGTCAGAAGCTTTTAATGCTATTTGATTTGTTGCTTTGGGTTTGTGTAAATAAAGTTTTTCTTCAATGAACTCTAATTTCGGCCTCACTGTATTCTTTATTCTTTGTGGAGTATTTGAAGAAAGAAGTTCAAGTTTGCATAAGTCGAACACATATCTTATTTCGGAATACTCAGGATGAAATTCACTTAATATGTTTTTTCTAACGGGAAACTTTATTCTGCTTTCAACCTTGTATTCACCATTGATATACTTGTTCCAATTTATTTGACCTGTGGGTTGCTGGGATACTCGTTCATCATTATCAAACTTTCTCCAAGGCTTCATGATTAGTTCTTCGAGTGATTTAATAAACTTTACGGCCTCTAAATATAATGGAGGTCGGAAGTTTTTACCGGACGCCAAAGGCAAGCTGTCAGCAACTTCAGGACTTATTTCTGTACCAAGTAAGTTTAAGATTTCAATGTAGTCTTCAAATCTATCTTTTCCGACAAACCTGGGCATTACAACAAAATCACCTATTTGCTTACCGGTATCAGACGCTCTTAGAGGAATAGAACCGATATAGCTAGAGGTCCTAAAATATAAAGATGTGTTTTGGTCTGTTCCACTGATGATTGGTTGAACACGAAGAAATTCAAATTGATTAGAGTTATATTGAATGAATTTTTGAAGGTATTGGCCAATAATTCTTTTGTCTGCTGATTTGAACCATTTTTTCTGCAAAGCAATTCCATTTAACTGACTTGAGTGTTCAGTTAAACAAGGTACTTCACAAAAAACATCTAAAGGTTTAATCATTCGAAAAGAGCCTGGTTAATTCGTGTTGCAAAATAATTGTTGAACTCCTCCTTGGCACTTCTTATTAAGCCTTCTTGCAAATACTCCTTTATGAGTGGAAAGATTTCATATCGAATTCTGTTTTTCATTTCTTCATCAGAGTCTGCTAGAAAGTAGCCCTGTCCAGGTTGAAGAGATAATTCATTACTTGAAGCATACCATTCAAAAATCTCTTGGATTTGTACAAAGTCGTCTTTATAAAATTGTCTTGAACTAATAGGTTTTGGTTTCATTGAATACCAAGCGAATCTTCTTCTAAGCGCGAAATCAACAACAGCCAAACTCCTATCGGCTGTGTTCATTGTTGCAATCGCAAAAAAGTTTTCAGGGAGTTTATTGATTTTAAAACCGGGAGAAATTTCAATTTCAACATTTGACCCATCCATCTTGTGTTCAAAAAGATAGAATATAGGACCAAGTACATTTGAAAGATTTGCCCGGTTAATTTCATCTATTATCAAGATTACTTTTTTGTTTTCATTTTCAATGGCTTCGTTTAAAGCGATTGTAAAACTTCCCGGAACCTGTTTGTACTTTAAATCTTGATCAGTTGTGTCAGGCCGAATTCCGAAAATAAAATCTGAATAAGTAGTCTCAGCGTGAAATTGAGTGAAAATTGTAATTGCCTCTAACTTTTCAGCAACCTCTTTTGCTGTCCTTGTTTTTCCCGTTCCAGGAGGCCCTTGGAGTACCAGGTATTTTCTCTCATTCAGAAGGCTTTTTATTTCTTCGGTTTCGTCAATGGTTTCTGTTTTTATAAAAGGCGCTAAAGCTTCAACAATTGCTTTTCTGTGGTCTTTATTAGATGACCAGTCTCTTAATTTTGCATATCCAGCGACGAATGCCTCAATAATTTGTTTTCCTTCTTCGCTTTCAGGGTTGTCTACTATTTGGCAAACCGGTAAAACCTTTGTGTAAGTCTTAATCGTGTTTTTTATGTGTTGTAGGTCATCGTTACCCGTAATTGTTTTAGGTAAACTAGTTTCTATATCTGAGAAGTCTGATTTACAAAATCCTCTATCGTCAACGAGTTTGGAAAAAAGTCTTCTTAATCCCGGGTAGGTTGCTAGCTCATAGTCATTCTTAAATCCACTTGAACCAATTCCTAGGCAAACTAGCCAAGGTTTATTAATTTTATTTGGAAAAATTGTCAATGAGAAGTCGTGGAATGGTCCAGAGGCTTCTTCCTCTGGATGAATAAATCCAAAATAAGCACCATTGTCTTTTAATGCTTCTTGTCCAGTATTATTTCGTTCAACGTATGCCTTGTTGAATTCATTGTCGATCTTTGCTCCGAATTGTTCGGCCTTTTCTTTTATGAATTGTCTTATGTTGTCTATGCTCATAACACCTGTTCCTTAGTTTTTTATATCTAACTTATTAATATACTGAATTCTATAATATCTAATTGGATTTCAGTGTCAAGATGAGTTTGCTCAAAAATCCCTTATAATTGCCCATAAAATGCTTTACAATTCCACTTGTATTCCATAAAATACGTT
>NZ_JAUSCH010000132.1 GCF_030651595.1 Candidatus Oleimmundimicrobium sp.
GTTTTAAAATGTTTTTAAATTTACAATTTGCACTTTCCAATGGAGTCGTAGGCAACATGGCAATCTTATTTGAATAACCAGACAGTTTATCAGCTAAATTGATATTTTATTAAACATAATTTGCAGCTTACCTATAAGGGATTGAAACTTGTGCAACTAATTCCTAATCCTGAGCACATTAAGGTTTGAGCGCAGGGAACATTTAGGGAAACAAAAGATATGAATAAGTTCAGATATATATGCAACATCGATAGATTAAAATAGTTGGATTTAATCTACTACATAGAGAGGTTGCATATGAAAGGAAAAATAGGTACTCCCTGTAGCATAAGCTATAAAGGCGTTTATCTTCCCAAGAAAACCTTCAAGTTGGTCTACTACGAGAAGCTGTCAGAAAAAGCAAAAATAAAGCTAAAGGCAATAAACTTATATAAAAGCAAAAAATACACTGTAGAGCAGATCTGTGAAATATTTGAAATAAACAGATCAACCTTCTATCGTTGGAGAAAATCCTACAACCCGAGGGTACTTCAATCTTTGGAAGACAACTCCAAAAGACCAAAAAAGACAAGACAAAAGGTTATTAGAACTTACGAGGTGGAACACGCCGTCTGTGAAATTAGAAGAAAGTATCCCTATTTTGGAAAAGAGAAGATAAAAAGGATAAGAACCAGGAAAAAAGATAAAATTCGGCTCAATCAAGTAAAGAAGGATATGTGCGGCAAAGCATCTGAATGCCGTGCCTACTGGCAGGCAGGGTTGCAGGTCGACACCATAGAACTTAGATTAAAATGGATTAAGGTCTATATCTTTACTGCCGTATGTCCGGTCTCAAAGATTCTTTATGCAAAGGCCTACCGGAAACTCAATAGTTTAAACGGCAAAGATTTTCTTTTGAGATTAAACTATCTCTTTGGCAAAGATTTAAACTACGTTCAGGTAGATAACGGAAGCGAGTTTGCTAAATATTTCGAGGCCGAAACAAAAAGGATGGGCATCACCTTAATTCACAATTATCCAAAGTCTCCCAAGATGAACTGTTATGTGGAGAAGGTAAACGATACCATCCAAAACGAATATTTGGATCGCGTCTACGAAGAGACCAGCGTAAAAGAGATAAACAAAATCCTCTATGACTGTTTATTTGAATACAACTTCTACAGGCCACACAGAAGCCTAAATTTACTTACTCCAATTGAATTTGTAGAGCAGAAAATGATGTATAATAAAAGTCCTTCTATGTTGCATATGTATCTGAACTTATTCAGGCAACTTTTAAAATACAAACAATTAAAGTATGTTCTCTGTTTGATGGCTAGTTGATTCAATATAAAAAATCGTATTGACTTTTAATGCTGTTGTCTTGCATAAATATAATTGAGGATAATTAGTTGCGCTTGATTTAGGAACAGTTTATGGATGCCAAGGTTGTTTTGGAATTATTCAAAGATGCTTTTTATGGGTGGGTTAAAGATAAGGCACCCCAACTAAGTGCTGCTCTGTCTTTCTACACCATCTTTTCTTTGGCACCGCTTTTGGTAATTGGGATCGCGGTTGCCGGTTGGGTGTTTGGGCGGGAGGCGGTGCAAGTTCAAGTTTTTACATATGTTCAGGGTTCGATTGGAGAAGGTGGCGCGCTATTTATTCAAAATATGATTGAAAGCATAAGAAGTCCGGGGAGGGGGATTTTTGCCGCTTTAATAAGTGTGGTCATAATTTTTTATGCCGCTTCCAATATATTTTACTATTTAAAAGGCGCGCTTAATGATGTCTGGAATGTATCACCCGTTTTTAAATTTGGTATTAAAGAAATACTTAAAGGTCGATTCCTTTCTATCATGATGACCATTTGCGTGGGGTCTCTGCTCCTTGTTTCGTTTGCTATGTCTATAATGTTTTCCGCGTTGGACATGTTTGTGAAAGACGTTCTTCCGGGTATCATAATGAGCTGGCAAATTGCGGATTTTGTGATTTCTTCTGGCGTGGTCATGTTGTTATTCGCGATGCTTTACAAAATACTTCCCGATGCCGACATTAAATGGAGCGATGTCTGGGCTGGAGCTGTTTTGGCGGCGTTGCTCTTTAAAATTGGTGAGTTTCTTATAGGGTTTTATCTTGGCCGAAGTGGTATAAGGTCGATATATGGCGCCGCCGGTTCATTTGTTGCCATCCTTATTTGGGTATATTACTCGGCTCAGGTTTTCTTCTTTGGCGCCGAATTTATCTGCGTTTATACTGGCAAATATGGTTCGAAGGTTAAGAAAGATAAGATTTAAGATGCTAAGCTTAAACCTTGTTAGTGTTCTCAGTTTTTGTTATTGTCACAAATAGATTAATTTTATAAGAGGTATAAGATGAGAACCTGTGATGTAATAGCTAAAAAACGTGATGGTGAAAAACTTACGTCAAAAGAGCTTGGATTTATGGTGCAAGGATTTGTTGAGGGGGAAATCACCGATTACCAAATGTCGGCTTTTCTTATGGCTTGCTATATCAGGGGTTTAGACGTTGATGAAACG
>NZ_JAUSCH010000133.1 GCF_030651595.1 Candidatus Oleimmundimicrobium sp.
AGAATGACAAATTCATCGCCGCCAAGACGGGCGATCATATCATTTTCCCTGATGATGCTATTGATAACGTTGGCTACATGTTTAATAACATCATCACCAACAGTATGGCCGTATGTATCATTAATTAATTTGAAGTTATCCAAATCAATAAACATGATGGCGAAATGTTCATTTTCTTTTAGTGAGCTCGCTATAACTTTCTCAAGCTGTTCTAAAAAGTATTTCCGATTAGGTATTTGAGTTAAGGCATCAATATGTGCCTGACGCCATATTTTGTTCTGTGCCAAAACTATTTTGGTTGTATCTCTGGCAATAGATGATGCACCTATAATTTCATTTCGATAAATTATCGGTGAAATGGTTACTGAAACATTAATTAATTCGCCATCGTGTCTCAGACGCTGGGTATCAACATTTATGATCTGCTTACCCGCGATAATCTGTTTTAAAAATTCAGTTTCTTCATGAATTCTATGTTCCGGGTAGATTTTCAACATGGACTCACCGATCATATCGTGAGCTGAATAGCCAAATATTCTCTCTGCTGCTTTATTCCAACTGGTGATAACACCATTAAGATCATTACTAATGATGGCGTCACTGGAACAATCAACAATTGATTTGAAATGACTCAGTTTTTTTTCGCCTTCCAGTCGAGCTGTAATATCCCGAGCAATTTTGGATGCACCGATGACGTAACCTGCAGAGTTTATTATAGGTGAGATAGTGATAGAGACATTGATATATTTCCCATTTTTGTTCACTCTTACAGACTCAAATTCTTCGACTAGTTCACCCGAATGAATGCGAGACATAATATCGGCTTCTTCATGAACTCGATCAGTTGGAAAAAGCGTCAAGATTGAGTGGCCAATAATCTCTGATTCGGTATAACCAAAAAGTCTTTCAGCAGCTTTATTCCAGCTTAGTATATTTCCTGATAAATCCTTACTAATAATGGCATCAAAAGAATGCTTGACAATAAGGTCGAGTAATTGTGCCGAGTTTTCATTCAAATCAAGCCCATCATTGTTTGATTTCATTCATTATCCCAAGTTAGATACTTAATTTATAAAAGGATGGTTAACATTGAAAGATGTGATTACTCAGTTAGGACTGATTGCTCGATTGCTGAGCTCAAAAGCACATTATATGCATTTGAATAGTTTTGGTATGGACATTTGTGAATATATATACTTTTAGTATAAAAAATGATGATTAGGTCAAATAGGTCAAAGTTTTCACATAAGAGTTGAAGCGTAAACGTCGCCACATCATTAACCAATCGCGCCCAGCGCCGGGAATGTCCTAAGCAGCCAAATAGCAAAGCGAACCAACTGCCCAGTTGCCACAGCAAGCCCCATAAGCACCAAAATTGCACCTGAAATAATTCGGAGATAACGGCCAGCTTGGCGCAGGGAGCTCAGTTTGCGCATAAACGGTGCTGTGAAATATGCAGAAAGAAGAAACGGTACACCCAGTCCGAGCGAGTACACGGCTAGTAGCAGAATACCTTGACGCATACTGTCTGATGTTGCGCTAAGTACGAGGATCCCCCCCAGTACGGGACCAATGCACGGTGTCCAGCCGAATCCGAAGGCCAGGCCCAATACTGTCGCTGACCAAGGACTTCCCCCCGCTTTTTTTGGATCAAACCGGTAGTAACGCTGCATTGTGAGGGGCATGCGAATTAATCCCATCATCATCAGGCCAGCAACGACGATGATGGTTCCAGCGATGATATTTAGCTCATATCGATACGAAAGAAATAGGCGCCCGATCGCGGTGATGCTGGCTCCTAAAATCAGAAAAACTATTGAAAATCCCACAACGAAACAGGCACTAAGCCCTAATGCTCGCCAACGAGCAGCACGAGCCCCACTCTGCAACGTGCTTGGCTGCGCTGTTCCACCCGCAATATACGAAAGGTAGCCCGGCACAAGCGGCAATACACAGGGCGATAAGAAGGACGCAATACCGGCAATAAATGCAGTTAACAAACCTATTAGGGTTAACTCAAGCATTATTGATCTACCGTGCTCATGGATTCTCCACCATTTGACGTTTCGGCCTGCTCTCGACGCGCCCGCTCAATGCTGCTACCAACAATCTGCGCGGCATCCGAATCTGGCGGAAGCATGCTTAGTAACTGCTGCCAGTAATCGATGGCGGCCTGATAATCTTGCCGCTCAAGCGCGGCCGCGCCAGCTAGAGTGAGTGCAAACGGCTCCTGTGGATCAATCGAAAGTGCCCGCTCTAATAGGTGCGTTGGTTCACCTCTGAATCCTTCTGGTTTGATTCTGGCGAGTGTCTCAGCATATTCTGCCAGTGCTAGCGGATCCGTTTCAATGACGCCGTCAGCTTTTGAAAAGGCCATTGCCGCATCTTCATATCTCTCAAAGTAACGATGCGATCGCGCCAACATGAGCCAACCAGCAGGATCATCAGGGTTGCTTGCTAATCGCGCTGTAAGTGAGTCCACCATTGTTTGCACATCGGCCTGCGTCAACATCGGAACACTCTGTACGGGCGGCGGCGTAATCGCGGCAGGATTTCCTATTGCGAGGTACGTCAGCACCGCGGCCACTGGCAAAATAAAAGTCAGAACTATCGCTGGTCGTTTGCCCGCCGTACGTCCCAGACGTCCAGTCGGCCCTGGGGTCGACTCATGTAGTACCCGCTTTAGTAGCTCTTGCTGTGCGTCGGCCAGATCGTCTGACGTCAATATGCCATTTGCATGATCTTGTTCGAGTTCTAGCAACTGGTCGCGCAGTACCGCGGTATTGACGGCGTGATGCTCGATCTCCGGGTCATGCCTGACTCCACGCCAAAGAACACGTCCGAGCCATAACGTGATCCATGCAAGCAGTATGGCAGCGATCGTAATAAATGGAGCATTCATGGTTGTTTTCCAGGGTCTTTGATTTGTCCAAGTAATGCTTGGGCCCGCTCGAGATCATCCGCACTTAATACCTTGTCAGCGAGCGCACTTCTTCGACGCTTTAACGTTATCGCAAGGATGAGAAGTCCAAAGACCAGCAGAAGCAAGGGCCCGAACCATAGCAATACCGTGGTGGTTTTTAGCGGTGGACGATAGAGCACGAAATAACCATAACGTTCTACCATATAGGTTCGGATCTCTGAATCCGTTTTGCCCGCTTGAATCTGTTCACGTATTTGCTGGCGCAGATCGACAGCAAGGTCGGCACGTGAAGCCGCAATGGACTCGTTCTGGCAGACCAAGCAGCGCAGCTCCGCGGCGATGCCCTGCAGACGCACTTCCGCGGGGTCGTTATTTGCCCAGGATGGTAGCGCGATAAGGACGCTGATCAGCGTTAACCACAAACGATTCATTTCTCCAGCTCCCGTATCATGGGTAGAATCGTGTCGCGCACCGCGTCGTGAGTCACCGGACCGATATGTTTATACCGAATAACGCCGGTCTGATCGATAAGGAATGTCTCGGGCACACCGTACACGCCATAGTCGATACCCACTCGCCCTTGCGTATCCGAAACAGACACTAAATAGCTGTCGCCATGACGGTTTAACCATGAAATGGCTTCATTGCGTATGTCCTTGTAATTCAGACCCACTACCGGCACCCCATGCTCTGTAGTCAGCTCCCTGATTACGGGGTGTTCTTCCAGGCAGGCGAAACACCACGAAGCCCAAACATTCATCAGCCAGACTTTGCCTTTCATTGCATCGGGTGAGAATGTTTCCCCCGGGTTGGCCAACTGGGGCAACGTAAATGCCGGTGCCGGTTTGTCTATCAATGGAGACGGTACTTCACTGGGTTTGAGCGTCAAGCCGAACGCCAGAAACCCAAGCAAGACGACAAAGCCAATCAACGGAAACAGAAATCGACTCATGCCTTGGCTTCTTGTGCAATCACGGCCGTCCGTTTTTCGCGATGCTTAAGTCGATAGCGACGGTCGCTAATCGCTAACAAGCCGCCAAGTGCCATCAAGATGCAGCCGATCCAGATCCAATCAATAAAGGGCTTGTAGTGAACGCGCACACTCCATGCGCCGTCGGCAAGGGGTTCCCCTAAGGCGACGTACAAATGACGTAATCCGTTCGCATCAATAGCGACCTCCGTCATGGGCATTTCCGAGAAAAAATAATTGCGCTTTTCGGGATGCATTAAACGTAACTGCCTGCCATCACGTGACAGAACAATGTCACCGACCTGGGCCGCGTAGTTGGCCCCCAACTCACTCCTGACGCCCCGGAAGGTAAGTTCATAGCCTGCGGCGGTCACTGTTTGTCCCGGAGCCATACGAATATCCTGTTCCGTTTCATAACCCATGACCAACGTCACGCCCACTACAAATACAGCCATACCCAGGTGGGCGATGTGCATGCCCATCCAGCTACGCGGTTGCGCGAGCAAGCCACTGCGCGTTGCGCGCATACGTTTAAAGATTCCCATAACAACCGCAGTGGCGATCCATGCTGCCAGCGCTATCCCTAATGCAACAAGCGCCGACCATCTTCCATATAAAAAGGGCACACCCACACCCGCTACCACCGCGACGAAAAGAGGAAGGTTCAACTGCTTTAATACATCACGGAGCTTTGCCCTCTTCCAGTTTGCCACTGGACCAACCGCAATAAGGAGTAACGCGGGCACCATCAGAGGTACAAACACCAGATTGAAGTACGGTGGACCAACAGAAATTTTGCCCATCCCGAGTGCATCAATAAAAAGTGGGTATAGCGTTCCCAGCAGAACAGCCCCGGCTGCAACGGCCAATAGGACGTTGTTTACTAAGAGAAGCGACTCGCGCGAAAACAGCTCAAACCGCCCGCCTAAGCCGACCTTCGGTGCACGTATCGCAAACAGGAGCAAGGACGAACCCACCACCACCGCGAAAAGCATCAGTAGGAATACACCACGGCGGGGGTCGGTTGCAAAAGCATGCACAGACGTCAACACGCCGGAGCGCACAAGAAAAGCGCCTAACAAAGAAAGTGCAAAGGTGCTGATAGCAAGCAGAACGGTCCAGTTCTTGAAACTGGCTCGTTTTTCGGTCACCGCTAAAGAATGAATGAGCGCTGTACCTACCAGCCAAGGGACGAATGAGGAGTTTTCAACGGGATCCCAAAACCACCAACCACCCCAACCGAGTTCGTAATAGGCCCACCAGCTGCCCAAAGCTATCCCTAAAGTCAGAAACAGCCACGCCGCAGTGGCCCAGGGGCGAGACCAGCGTGCCCACGCCGAATCCAGTTGCCCGGCAAGTAGTGCCGCAATCGCAAACGCAAAGACGACAGAGAACCCCACATAACCCATATACAGAAGGGGCGGATGAAATATCAGACCCACATCTTGCAAAAGCGGGTTCAGATCCATTCCTTCCATGGGTGCCGGAACAAGGCGCTCGAACGGGTTTGACGTCAACAGTACAAATAGCAAGAAGCCCGCTGTGACTAAACCCAACACCCCCAACACGCGTGCAACCATGACATCGGGGAGCTGCCTGGAAAACAGACTTACCGCGTAGGCCCATCCTGTTTGCATTAGCAACCACAGCAGCAAAGATCCTTCATGTCCGCCCCAGACGGCCGCCATCCGGTAGAACCAAGGCAATTGCGAGTTGGAATTAACGGCGACATAGCTGACCGAAAAATCCTTGACAATAAACGACCACATCAACAGCACAAAACTGATGGCGACGAGAGAAAACTGAGCACGGGCTGCAGGCCGCGCAAAGCCAATCCATGTGGCATTTCCGCGTGCTGCACCGGCTAAGGTAATGCCGCCTTGTGCAAGCGCGACAAATAGCGTCAGAATAAGAGCAAAGTGACCAATTTCAGGAATCATGGGTATTGTGACCTTGTTGCATCTGAAGTCTTGCTTGCTTGATCCAGCGCATGCTGGGCTTCGCGAGGCATGTAGTTCTCATCGTGTTTAGCGAGGACTTCTTGCGCACGGAACAAACCATCAGGACCGAGTTTTCCTTGAGCGACGACGCCTTTGCCTTCACTGAACAAATCGGGCAGGATTCCCGTATAACTGACGGGTATTGTTTTGGCGGTGTCCGTTATAAGGAAATTGACTGTCAGACCGTCACCCACGCGCCGCACACTACCGGTCTGCACCATTCCGCCCACGCGAAAGGCACGCTCTTGCGGCGCTTCTCCCGCCGCGACTTGTGTCGGGGTGAAGAAAAACAACAAGTTACTTTGGAAAGCGCTCAGCACTAATGCTGTCGCAACGCCCAATACGGCTAAGCCACCTGCAATGAGCGCAATACGTTTGTGACGTGTTTTCATTTTGAATCCTCCGCGCCTAACGCTGCATCGCGTTTAACGTGCGCCAGCGCCGTCTTGCGACGTTTAAGAAGAAAGAGACATTCAGCGTAAAGAACCAGTACGGTCACGCCCACCGACCCCCAAACATACGTGGCGTAGCCACCCATCGCGAAAAATTCGTTCGGATTTGTCCAATTCATTGCCGGATCTCCTTCAAATCATTTACCCAAGCAGTTCGGTACTCACGTTCGAGAATGATGCAGCGCACACGCATGAGAGCGACCGCAATCGTGTACATCCAAGCAGCCAGAGCCATAAGCAGCATTCCGATCAGCATGATCGTTGCCATTGACGGCGCTTGCGTCAGTGACACTGATGCGCCTTGATGCAAGGTGTTCCACCATTGCACTGAAAAATAGATCACCGGGATGTTGACCACGCCAACCAATGCGAGGACTGCCCCTGCCTTATCTGCACGGCGTTGATCGTCTATGGCGGACTGAAGTGCCATAAACCCCATATATAGAAAAAGGAGTATTAGTTCAGAGGTCAACCGTGCGTCCCACACCCACCATGTCCCCCACATCGGTTTGCCCCACAATGCTCCGGTCCACAGTGAAAGAAACGCAAACATGGCACCAGTAGGCGCCAAGGCTGACGCCATCATGGCCGATAATCGACTGTTGAATATCAGTCCTACTGCTGCCCAAAATGCCATGACGACGTAAATGAACATCGACATCCATGAGACAGGGACGTGAAGGAAGATAATCCGATACCCGTCGCCTTGTTGAGCGTCCGTGGGAGCCATGAAAAACCCCACGTAGAGTCCAGCCACGGTCAGGCAGAAAGCCGCTGCAGCAAACCAAGGCATAAGCTTCCCGGCAAGCGGATAAAACGTTTTGGGGGATGAATATTTAAACCAGTTCATCTTGTCGTCACTTACTATTCCAAAGCAATTCGTAAAGCCGCCGTTGTGGCCATGGGAGAAAAAAAGCCGGCAACCAGCAGCATGGCGGTCAATAACGAAACATTCGCTGTGGCACCTAATCCAGATGCCGCCGCGTCAACTGCCCCTGTACCAAAAATCAGCACCGGTACATAAAGGGGAAGTACGAGTAGCGCGACAAGAACGCCGCCGCCACGTAGCCCCAGCGTCAAACTGGCTCCAATCGAACCAATCAATGCCAACACTGGCGTACCGATTAACAGCGTCGTCGCTAATATCAGTATGGACGTCGTCGACAAGTAGAATTGAAGTGCCAACAACGGAGCAAGTAGTGCCAGAGGCAAGCCGGTCATCAGCCAATACGCCACTACCTTTCCAACGACCATTGCACTCAGTGGTGCCGGGGAAAGCGCCAGTTGCTCTAAGGTGCCATCGGCGTAGTCTTGCTCAAACAGGCGCGGAAGCGAGAGCATCGTTGCCAACAATGCGGTAACCCATAGAACGCCTGGCGCGATTCTCCTGAGCATCTCGACATCAGTACCGACGCTTAGCGGGAAAAGGCTAGTCACAATCACAAAAAAGAGAAGCGGAGTAATCGCATCCGATTTTCGTCGCATGGTCAGCTTGAGTTCGCGATGAACTATCCAATAAATTGCAGAAAGACCGAAGGCGTCTTTCATGCCCCTATCCGCATTGTTTGCAACGGGCTGGCCAGGGCCATATCTTGATGGGTGGTAATTACCGCAATACCGCCATCAGCAAGATGCCTATCGACCGCTTGTGCAACATGCTGACTTGCCTTGGTGTCCAAAGCCGTCAAGGGCTCATCCAAGACCCACAGAGTGCGCCTGGAGAGAAATAATCTCGCGAGGCTGACACGTCGTTTCTGACCCTGGGATAAGGCTCGCACCGGCATATGGGCACTGCCTTGCAATCCTATGCGTTCCAAAGCATCCTGCACAACCGACAGTTCAACCGGTTCGTTTACTAATGAAGCGATGGACTGCAGGTTCTCGGTGGCACTTAAGCTGTCTTTCAGTCCCAATGGATGGCCGCAATAAAGCAGCTCTCGGCGGTACTCGGCCCCTAAATGTTTAATTAATCTGGTCTTCCAGTTGATCGTTCCTGCAAAGGGCGGTGTCAGCCCGACAAGCATGCGTAAAAGGCTTGTTTTGCCGCTTCCGTTCTCGCCGGTGATGAGGAGGCCCTCGCCAGACCTTAGAAGGAAACTCACATCATGAAATAGGTGGCGTTCACCACGAACACAGTCCAGATTACTCACTTCAAGCACTGCCTTTCCTTACTTGCTATGTTTTAGGGATCGTTGCGCTGCCTTGAGAATGTCCGCCAGGAGGTGCTGCGAGATCGGTTATGGGACTTTAGTCTTACGCTACTGACGAGACCATGACTGCACGATTACAAAATTGTCATGCTGCAATATGCATCGTTTCATGTGGGCGTTCACGCCGGTTAGCCAGGTCAATACTGCCCTGCCGACTCTCAGTGCGTCGACTTCGGGCTACGTTGCGATTGCAATGTTCGCTTCCATCGGGAAGATGACGGAATCGCCATACGTGAAGCGTTCCACAATAAGACGCGTTGCCTTTTCCACTTTCTCCACCAGAGCTAAGCGCTCCGGGGCGCACATAGACGCAAACGCCGGCACGGACGTCGCTGCACCCATTATCAGGCTTCTTTGAAGTGTCCGCAAAATCGGGGTAGAACCCATGGACTCGTCCCGTTTTATGAGAATAAATACGGTGGGAACGACCTGAGGAAGGGACTTCTTGTACTGTTAGCCATGGAATATAGTCCTTACCATGCCCTTGGCCACGCCCCTCTTTAATACGACGGGCAATTTGTACTTCTGAGAATGAAGAGTTTGCTTTAGCCATAATAAAAGTCCAGTATGCTTTTTCACAGCATAACTGGACCTCTAAAAGTTCTCAACTATTTTGTTAAGTTCTCATCTTTCATGTCATAGTTCTCAACTATTTTGTCCGTTTCTCAACTTAATTGTCCGTCCATACCAATGCCATCCTGTACTGGAACACATCCAGAATCAGCAATATCGTTGATGAACTCCGAAAACAAGGAGAGACGGTGGACGATGACCTTCTGGCCCACATCTCCCTACTTCCCTACAAACACGTGTTGCCCAATGGCACCTACTTTATCGAAAAAGAGGAAACGAAATAGATGGGTGAGGTCCACAATTGTCTGCCACGCCTGACGGTCAATCAATTGTTGATCCGTGATCTTATGGCCGCGCAAGCACCTTGTTTCGCAATGGGTTATGTGGAAGACCGGAAAGAGAAATGCGGTTTTATTGCAGTGCTGCCAGAGAGACCTATACCAAACCAGGTAACGCACCAGGGCATGAACTTCGGCCACTCAGTTTTAGGCACAAGCCAATACAAGGTGCTTCACTTGGGTTTGAGTTTTATGGCTATGCCACTTATCACGGCTTGGTGCGTGCCGGTAACCCGATCATCCAAGCAGTGATTTCAACCATGCTGGATACACAAGACTACTTTTTCTTCGCCATTAATCCGGATCAAACCGTTACAGCCTTTCGATCGCAATTTGATGCTCCTGACCTGGCTGGACTACGAACCAACCAGGAGCAATTTGGCGAGGACAGTTGTTCTTCAGAGCAGTATGAAAGTGCGGCGAAGACCTTTACCAAGAACCCGGATCCGCCCGGTAACCTTCTGGTTCCAGTATCTTAATGCCAAAATTCAACGGCGGGACCTCTCTTTCCAGGTCCAGATTGTAGTCACCAAAGCGATTGATATTGGAATTGCGATATGGCGAGAGCCCATTCAGTAGCTCTTGGTTGATAGCGACACCCTCTTTAGCCAAAGTCCTTGAGGACGTGGGTCATTTTCTCGACGTTATAGAGAATCACCATGTTCGCGACAAGTTGATTGTTTTTGACTACTTTTCGCTGCTCATGGCGGATGTTTTCAGCGATGATGCCCTCTCCTCCGAAAAAGAGCCATTTGATAAAACCATTAAATTCTTCACTTTTATTTGTCGCTGACTGAATGGTTTTTCGAAGCGCTATTTCATCAATATAGCGAAGCAAAAAAAGCGTTCGGATGGCCTTTCCCAGCTCTTTGAATGCGGTGATGTTTGTCGTCGAATTCACAGCAGGTTGGTTGGCACGTTCGAGTGATTTGGTGGCGGACTCCCTGGATATGCTGGCCGATGTGCTGGCGTATTCCGTGAGTCTGTACGCTGTTGTTGGTAGAGGGCTTGCTGAGAAAGAAAAAGCGGCCTTGCTCAACGGTAGCCTGCAACTGTTGTTGGGCGTCAGCGCTTTCCTGCAGACGAAGTAGTGCGTCCGGAATCTTCTCGTTCCGACTCCGGTGGGCCTGATTCATCTTTATTGCGTCCGGGAACGGAGCAAAATGCGTGTCGCAATTCATACGCAATACTCAGACTCAGTACAGTTCTCACGACAATCACCAAGCCCAACAAAGCAATGCCCTCCAGCGTGGGGGTATGCAACGTGGCAAGAATGTCCGCCGCAACGAGAAATTCCAACGCCAATACCAGACGTTGACCGAATTGCAGTCGGAGTGGTTCGATATCTTCCCGTAGCCCTTTATTGAACCAAGTGCGTACAAGATCAAATGATGACAGTGCTGCAGCACAGGCAATAATCAAGCCGCCAATCCCTTCCAGGATCAACATGGCAAGATGTAGCAACGTTTCCATTCCGTCCTCCGGATGTTAGTGATGTTTGTACCAACCGACGTTCTTGATGTCATTCCAACTGTTGGTTTTATGGCAGAGAAAGCATTGAGAGACGTCGGCGTGCATCACACCCGATACTTTCATAGACACCATCTTGAAATGTTCCATGTAATGACTCGGCGGGGCTTGATGACATTGCGCGCACTCTGTCGACGTCGCTGCCGGATGTTGGAACTCGGGTACGGTCCATGCGGCGGTTGAGTGGCAGATGACGCAGTCGGCGCCAAAGAGGTTGCGATGCGGCTCTTCGTTGCTGTGGCAGTTGGCGCAGTCTAAAGGGGTTTCGAGCACGGATATTCCTTTATGCGGTGCTGCCAGATTTCCGATCCGCTCGTGCTCTTTGGGTGGCAAAAGCTGTCGGCCAATTTTGGCCAGCACCTTATGATCCATTTTTATTGGGCGCTGATTATTCCCCAGATGCTCTACATGGCAACTGCTACAACTACCGATATCTGCGTGAAAAGCGGTGGACTGTGTCCCCAGCAAGGCCTTATTGTTGGCGTGGCAGACGATACAATTGTTTGCCTCTACACCTTTGACTGGCGTATGACAAGCAGCGCAGTCGTGCTCGAGGAAAGCATGACCACCCGTCAGCGGACCGGGGTTTGCCATGCGTTGCCAGGTTATTTTATCAAGTAGGCCCGAGGCCTTGCCGCCAGGATGCGCACCACCGTAATAGACCCACATTGACAGGGCACCCATGACAACTAGCGCGACTAAAAAATGTGGCCAAAGCTTCACTTAAACCACCGTAAACCGAAGTAAATACCTGCCCATACATGCAGAGCCAGCAGCAGGTACAGAACAAAAGCAATGGTAATGTGAAAGCGCAGCCACCACTGGAAGGCGGATTTGAACCATTGGTGCATCTTCACTGCATACTCAATCTCTGCCATGGCATCCACCAGTGCAAGCGCCCGCATCGGTGGAGGGCTTTCTTGTCCCAGCTGATTTCTCAGAATCAGCTTATTGGCAATCCAGCGTGTGAAAAGCCCTGTAAATGAACGCAGCATCGCGGCATGTCCCGGATCTCCGACCAATTCCGCAGCCACTTGGCGGTAACTGATTCCCAGTTGGGTAAGGGTTTCTTTTTTCTCACGGATGGTGTCGGAGAGGCGAGTCAACAGGTAGCGACCAACAAACCCGCTGAGGACAACAATCAGGGTCATGACGGTGAGTGAGATACCCAATGCACTATCGAATTTGTGGCTGGAATGGAATATGACGAGAATGGGTCCCAGCACACCGGCATAAATATGCCAGGTTAACAATGTTCGCATCGACACGAACCTCGTAACCCACCGGTTCAGGATTTTGATGCGTTTTACGATGAGGTAGGCCAGCGGAATCAGCATCAGCACCGCTCCCGACACACCAAGCACCCCACCGATAGCACTACCAGGAAAGCGGGGCGAGCGATGGAAAAGGAATCCCAACCAGAAAGCCAGCAACAGCAGGACAAGTGCTGTGACGATAAACCGTTCGCGTTCTTTCATGCCTTTACCGAAATGTCGCAATTGGCTTTGGCTTGGCAGGCCAATATTAGGTTTTTTTCCTTATCCCCCGGCTCCAGGCCGTCTTCAACGTCCATGCTAACTTCACCAGCAAGTAGCTCTACCCGGCAAACCCCACATATGCCGGTGCGGCAGGAGTAATCGATGTCCACGCCCAATTCTTCAGCCACATCGAGCACAACTTTATCAGGAGGAAGGGGTCCCGCTCTGTCCGAATCCGTGAAGGTAACCGTGGGAAGCCCAGGCTTGGGAGAACTGGGGCCTGCGGTCTTCTGATCAGCGCTCGGCAAGCGTTCCTGTTTGCCAAGAGCTGGACCGAATGCCTCTGTTTTAATGCGGTCTTTAGGTATGCCAAGTTCTGAGAGAATCTGCTTCGTCGCCTCCATCATTGGGACAGGACCGCAAATATGGATATAGCGTGACGGCAAATCCGGGATTGACTCGGCCAGCAACTCTTTGGTGATGCGCCCCTGAGGGCCAGCCCATTTTTCCGCCCCGCTTTGCGATACTGTAATGACCACCTGAAGATTGGTGTGACGGCGCCTCAAATACTCCAGTTCTTCTCGAAAAATGATGTCCTCTGGTGCACGGCAACCATAAACCAGGAAAATGTCACCTTCCCAACTACGATCCAGAAGATAGCGCAATACACTCATAAGTGGGGTGATGCCAACACCTCCGGCAATCAGAACAATGCATTTGCATTCCCGGCCTGTGAAAACAAACGAACCGGCCGGTCCCGAGAGATCCAGCAAGCTACCTTCGTGGATCTCGGAATGGAGATAACCGGACACCACACCCTCAGGCGCATGTTTGACAGTGATTTCGATGTAATCCCGTTGTGTCGGCGAAGAGGCGATCGTATAGCCACGGCGAACAGTTGCTTCACCGTGTGGCACTGTGACTGTGATGAATTGCCCGGGCAGGTAATCGAAAGGCAGCATCCCTCCGACCGGATTCACGAGCCGGAACGTTTTGACGTCGCCGGTCTCCTGGAAAATACGACTGATGCGCAGCTGCCCCGACCAGGGTCGTCCAGACGCGGTAGTCTCGGCAGATCCTGGGAATTGGATTGGCGGCGGCATTGGGGCCTGCAGAGGTGAAGGCTGCCGCGCTGGCGCCGCTAAACTGCTCAGGAGCTGCGAGGCCCGGCGCATCTTGAGTATGTACAACCAAAAGAAACCGGCGATGAGCGCTGACGAGCTGAGCATGATCCAGAAATGGAACCAAGTCATATCCATGACCCCGGTGTTTACAGCAGGCGGGTTTGGCACAGGCAGTTCCATTTCGCGTCGGAACCAGTCGAGAGCAACGGCCTGCGGATCGTCGGTGCCGACCAACACCTGATGAGCCGCTAACCCACTCTCGAATCGGGCCATACCTTCATGCAGCAGGCTCACGGCCTGTTGCATCAGTTCATAATCATTGGAGGATGCAGAATCGGCGAGGCGGGTGAGCCCGTCGGTCATCAGTGCCGTGCCACTGACCATACGTTCATGGGCAGCGGCTTCCACCTCCGCCCGTTTTTCGGGCGGAAGATCAGACAACGTCATGAGTGATGGATAAATCTCTTTCGGGGGAGATACACCCATTTGGCGCATCATCTCACCCATGCCTTCCATCATGCCGGTACTTTTTCCGACAACCGGAGAAGCTGGTGTGAATTGTGGTGGTGGGGCCGCTACGTCTGGGTGATGAGCTTGATGATCCTCCGGGGAGACCTGAGCCTGAATGGGGCCGGACAAAAAAACAGTTGCTACGATCAGGTATATCGTTGCCCGCTGTAATAGTTCGGAAAAGCGTTGGAAAGCGGCCAAAGGTAACCACCTATTCAGGTTTAGAGAGCTGGATACTTCCCAATATGACGTATGTTTTTTGCAATTAGACATGAGGTTTGGGTTCCGGCTTCAGTAAACGTTATATAGCGATGATGATATTACTGGTCGGTTTGCGAGCTCGGGCAGGAATGTAAACTGCCTTTCCGGTAGCGTGCAGGCAAAGGCAGTTTGCATTTTTTCTTAAGCAATTACTTACTGCTTGGCGGATTTTTCATGCAACTCAGCCAAGGCATCGTACTCTTCGGCTACAGATTGCTGAAGCTTGATGACACGTTCACAATGTTTTTTTTGTGTGGATTTTCCGGCAGCCAAACCCTTCATTCGAGCGTGACTATGGCGATATTTGTCTTTCATTTTCTCATGCAGACTGGCCTCTTCTCGCGCCTCACCGGCCTTTTTTCGGTAATAGTCGGCAATCGCCTTATGATCTTCTGGCTTATCGGCCATGCTGTTCAGCAGTTCCATGATAGGTTCTTCGGCAGGTTGGGTTTGTGCCTGAGCCTGAGCCTGGAAAGAAAATACCAGCGCTGTTGCCACAATCAGATTGAAAAACAATTTAGAAAATTTCATATGTCTATCTCCGTTTTGATGAAAAATTACGCCGGATAACCCGGCATGTAAAAAACCTGTTTCTATTGAGTGCAATGACAGTTGTGTACCTGTTTTACTTTTGCGCTTGTCGCCTTCGCGCGATGTCAGAAAAGTGAGCAAGGAGGCTTACATATGGCCACCAGACATACCCATACCACCTTTCATCTGACCCATCATTTGTTCCATCATTTTATGCATCATGTCCATGCGATCATTCATCATGTCCATGCGTTTTTCGGCGTTCATTGTGTCTTTTTGAGAATCATTTTTCATATTCTCACTTATCATCTGCATGCCGTGCTCCATGGCTGTCATGTGCTCCTGCATAAGCTTTTCGCGGACTTCAGGATTCTGTTCTGATCGGATGCGCTCCATCAGCCCTTTCATTTTTTCCATTTGGGACTGCAGGTCGGGCATTTGAGTGGATTGTGTCGACATGCCGCCAGCCTGCGTAGCCGGGTCACTTTGAGTATGTCCGCTTTGGGAAAACGCCGGCATAGCGAAAATACTTGTTAACGCTAACGCTGTGATAATCTTTTTCATTGATGTCTCCAAAATTGCTATTTAAAACAACGTAATTGACAGCTTGTAAATGGCCAGCCGCAGATTAATCAATTCGAGCCCAGGCCAAGTTGATTTGAAGCAAGCTTTCGCCAGAAGCATGCGGTTTTAATTTACGAGCCGCTGCGCTGAGTTACAGCATAAGCAGGACTCACACATCTCAGGATGTCACCAAACAATGAGCATAAAGTGTTTCCCGTCCATGTCAACGCCATGATCATAAGTATCCTCGTAAGAAGTCTCGCAATCAACTAAAACTGGTGGATATGCTTTATATCTCGTCCTCTATTTTTGAAGCTCCACGATGTCATTTTTGACAATGTCACCTTCAATGACACGCGCTTTGGCGAAGTGATCATCGATGGTATTTTCAATTTTCACTGTACCTACTGGCGCTCGGTGCCAGTTTGACCCGCCCTCTTCAACGACACCTTCTGTAAATACTACTCGGTAAACACTCAACAACTGCCCGGGTTCGGCACCGTCGCGTTTACCTACACATACCACCACATCGGACGCCGTAGACTGAACTACCTGGCCTCTCATGATTTGGCCGTGATAGAAGGGGCTATTGGCGCAGCCTGCAAGCCACAGGATGGCTGTTCCAAGCACCAGGACGCGTAAAAAACGGATTTACATAGCGGACTCCTTTTTGAGTTGTCGCTGATAGGGGGAAGTGCGTGGCTAAAAAGTTTTACCCATTTGGTACCTCCGAGGTTAGTCGCTTATGTCTGTCACAAACATGACCCCAAGATGACGATGTTGTAATGTTTAAGCCATGTTGATGCGTGCAGTCGGCGTGCTTGATGGAGAATGGCATTAACTCCTTTCATAGTGTTCCTTCTTGATATTGGTGTGTCTGCTGTTCCACACGAGCGAATACCTCGGTGCTGCCATCGTGCTTCAATAACAACACCTGATACGGTATGAACTTATCGCCCACTTCCATCCCGGGGCTGCCCACCGGCATGCCGGGCACGCTCAGGCCAATTGCATCGGCAGGAGGATTATCCAGAAACTGTTGGATGTAGCGGGCCGGAATATGGCCTTCAAACACGTAGCCCCCTGGGGAGACGGCCGTGTGGCAGGAACGCAAATTGGTCGCGATGCCGTGCTGATCCTTAAAGCGTTCAAGATTCGCCGGATGACGTGTTTCAGTGGTAAAGCCCGCTCTTTCTATGTGACTGATCCACTCCTTGCAACACCCACAGGTTGGGCTTTTATAGACCGTCAGAAATGTAGTTTCCGTGCTGGCGGTAATCTCCAGACCCCCTCTATCTGGGGAGGAAGGCGCACTCGTCGGATCTGAAGTGTCACAGCCAGTTAGGAATACCAGAAAAAACAGGCCCATGAGTGAGCCAGCTACGCGTAGTAATGACATGATCTAGTCTCCGAATGGATTGATATCCAGGTCGCATCAATCGCTTAGTAGGCAGCGAGCTGTAATATACTCCCCGCCTTAAAAAAATCTGACCGGTTTTTCATAACCCTTCCTTGAGAAGTTGAGGTTTCAGGCTCGGCAGCCAGGCTGGCACGCGTCCCTGATAATCGCGATAGTGTTCCCCAAACTCTTCCAGCGCGCGTTGTTCCTCACGTTTGGCAAGGCGGACATAGACCACAAGCAATACGGGGAACATGATCAGCGTCGGGATCGTAGGCCATTGAAGTAAAAAACCAAACATGATCACGATGAACGCAAGGTACTGCGGGTGTCGGCAGCGGGCATACCAACCGCTGTTCGCCAATTGGCGGTTTTGCTGTGCCTTGTGCAATACACTCCAGGCGGACGCCAGCATAAAGAATCCCAGAACAATCAGGATATTGCTCGCCAGATGCAGGGGATCAAAGTGCGGATTACCGTCCAGTCCAAGGAGCGTATGCAGCAAGTGGCCGTTGTCGTGTGATAGGAAGTCCACGCCGGGGTACTTTTCCGCCAGCCAACCGGAGAGAAAATAGATGCTTAACGGAAACCCGTACATTTCAGTAAACAAGGCCACGATAAAGGCAGAAAACGCGCCGAGACTCCGCCAATCCAGCTGGCTTTGAGGTTTGACGAAGCTGAAGGCGAAAAAAATAAAAATGGCGGAGTTGATCAGAACGAGGCTCCAAAGGCCGTATGCAGATTCACCGTGCATTGTTGTTCTCCTCCTCGTCCGCTTGACCACCTCGTACCCGCGGCGCCTCACCTTGGAAGCGGTGAGGTGCATGGGACGAGCTTTCGGACTGGGTTTCCTCTGAGTGATGATGCCCATGCCTACCATGCATAAACAGGTGCATTAAGGGGCAGGCCAGCAAGATCAGGTAAGGCAGAAACGGCAGGACATGGTCGCGATGTTCGATCAGCAGAAAATAACTTGCTGCGCCGATCAGGCCTATCGCGGCCAAACCTTTGGAAGTCAACCAGAAGGAGCCTGAATGCTTGTTCATTGATCAGCTCCGGTGATTTTTCGCTGCCGCAGACGTAGCGCGTTACCCACCACCGACACGGAGCTCAGGCTCATGGCCAGTGCGGCAATCAGCGGCGACAATAGCCAGCCGGTTACCGGATACAGCACACCGGCGGCTATAGGCACACCCAAAGCGTTGTAAAGAAAAGCGAACATCAGGTTCTGGCGCATATTTCGAACGGTGTCCAACGAAATCCCACGCGCCACGGCGATACCGCGTAGATCACCCTTGACCAGGGTCAGTTGCGCCGTGCTCATCGCCACATCCGTCCCCGTACCCATAGCAATGCCGACATCGGCGCGGGCCAAGGCGGGTGCGTCGTTGATGCCGTCACCGGCCATGGCCACCTTGCGTCCATTAGCCTGCAACTGTGCCACCAGTTTGTCCTTGTCTTCTGGACGTACCTCGCCGTGTACCTCGTCGATACCAAGCGTTTGCGCTACTGCCTGGGCAGTGGTGAGACCATCACCGGTGGCCATAACGATATGCAGGCCTTGAGTGCGCAGTTGCGTGATGGCTTCAGGGGTGGATGTCTTGATGGGATCGGCGACCGCCAGCAAGCCTACCAATTGCGGACCAGCCGAAAGGTACATCACACTGGCGCCTTGGGTTCGCAGCGCCTCTGCTTTATCAGACATGCCGCGCCAGTCGATTTGCAGCTCATCCATCAGTGCCGTATTACCCAAGGCAAGAGACTGTCCATCCACATGTCCGCGCACACCAATACCGGAACTGGATTCGAAGTCATTGACAGGGCTCAAGGCCAATTTCCGATTGTGTGCCTCAGCGACAATGGCATGAGCGAGCGGATGTTCGCTGCCTTGGTCGAGACTGGCGGCCAACCGCAGCACCTCGTCTGAGCTGCTGCCGGGTGCTGCCGCTGCAGACAGGAACGCTGGCTTGCCCTGAGTCAGTGTTCCTGTTTTATCGACGATCAAGGTATCGACCTTACACAGCTGTTCAATCGCCGCAGCGTCTTTGAAAAGGACACCCCGGGTTGCTGCGTTACCGGTAGCCACCATCACTGACATGGGTGTTGCCAGGCCCAGTGCGCAGGGACAAGCAATAATCAACACCGCCACCGCGTTGATTAGGCCAAATGCCCAACTGGGTTCGGGGCCAAACATCCCCCACAGGATGAAAGTGGCCAGTGAGACGGCGATGACCACCAACACAAAATAACCGGCGACCACATCAGCCATACGCTGCATCGGTGCTCGAGATCGTTGAGCGTTGGCGACCATCTGTACAATCTGGGAAAGCACCGTGGCCGACCCGACTTTTTCCGCGCGCATGATCAGAGCGCCGCTGGTATTGAGCGACGCACCGATGACTGCATCGCCAGTGCGCTTGCTGACCGGCATGGGTTCACCCGTCAACATGGATTCATCAATGGCACTGTTACCTTCCAGCACCACGCCATCGACCGGCACTTTCTCACCTGGGCGAATACGCAGGCGATCGCCCGGATGAACATGGGTCAGCGGAACATCTTCTTCCGTTCCGTCATCCCGTAAACGTCGCGCCGTCTTGGGCGCCAGTCCCAGCAGCGCCCGAATTGCCGCACCGGTTTCGGAGCGAGCCTTCAGTTCCAGCATTTGACCCAGCAGCGTCAATGAAATGATGACCGCCGCCGCCTCAAAATAAACGGCCACATGGCCGGCCTCACGAAAGGATGCGGGGAAAATATCCGGGGCGAGCACAGCAACTACGCTGTACACGTAAGCCGCACCAGTACCGGTACCAATGAGCGTCCACATATTCGGTGCGCGCAAGCGGATGGAGTGCAGCCATCTCACAAAGAAAGGCCACCCTGACCACAGCACCACTGGCGTCGCCAGCAGCAGCTCTACCCATGGACGAGCGCCGCCCAGCAAATTGTCGAAGGCGCCGCCCGACATGGCAATGAGAGTAACCAGCACAGTCAATGGCAAGGTGTACCAAAATCGGCGACGGAAGTCCGCCAGCTCGGGATTTTGTTCGGTTTCCGTACTGGGCATGACCGGTTCCAGGGTCATGCCGCACTTGGGGCAGGTGCCCGGCCCCGGTTGCCGAACCTCCGGATGCATCGGACAGCTGTATTCGACGTTGCTATGCGCTTCGTTCAGCGTGTCATGCGCGACCGGTGAAGTGGGCTTTTCGAGGTAATCGGTGGGGTTGGCAACGAACTTTTTCCGGCAAGAAGCACTGCAAAAGGAGTATGTCTTGCCCCGAAATTCAGCCTTGTGAAGTGACGTGGCAGTCACAGCCATACCACAGACAGGATCGGTCAGCGTACCGCCCGAAGGCTCGGCGCGTTGGCCACTGCAGCAGGATGCTGATATGTTATCGCCTGTGTTTGAATGATGATGCGGCATAAGCTTACTCCACCGTTTAATGATGTTCGGCCTGATCATCGCCACGCGCCGTCAGGATTTGATATTGCTCCGGTGTCAGCTCCGGCAGGCGCTTCAGGAAGGCCACCATGTTCCAGATACGTTCATCGTCATGACCAGGGCCCCAGGCAGGCATGCCGGATGCTTTGATACCGTGCTTGATGATCCAAAAGCGTCGCTGGTCCAGCGCATTGTTGATACCGCCACGATGTTCGTCACGGGTCAGGTTGGGCGGTGCAGGGTAAAGCCCCAGCGTAAAGTCGCTCTGTGTCTTACCGGGTTTCAAATGGCATCCCGCGCACATGTCGTTGTAGTCAGCACCGCCTGAGAGCAGACGATCCGAGGAATCCAGATTCATGGGTATCTCTACGTCGCCTGCCGCGCGCGCGATAGAGCGCTCACGCAAGGTTTCCAATATCCAATAGGTGAAGCGGTTATGAGGTACGTCAGCACCCATTGGATACCACCCTGAGTAGAGAAATACAGCCCCGCCTGCGATCACGATAACTGCTATTGCCAACAAGCACTTGACGCAGGACAGTAATTTGCCAGAAGCCATGAGTCCTCCTCAAAAACCTGACGGTTGCCGATGGTAACTTGCAAGCCACGTTGTCTCCATTAGTGCTGATGCTCGGACGATTTTTTGTTGTCCACACCATGCTTGCCATGATCATCGGTGGCGGAAGAAGGGGTGTGCGAGTCTTCCTCCCCGTCGTCCCCGTCCTTCACGCATTTCTGCATCATGGCCTTCATCACCGGATCATCCATATCCATCTTGGAATGATCCATGTCTTTCATCGCCTTACAATCGGGTTTTTCGGCGTCTTGCCTATGTTCCTTGGGATCGTGCGCTTGCACCGACAGAGCGATAATCAGGACAGGCAATGCCGCAAAACGGGAGAGGGATTTCAGTTTCATGAGGTTGACTCCTTAAGTCACAGTAGAAAATAGGTTTAGAGCCAGAATTTCAATCCGACGACCCACAGCGTGTCAGCATCCGGTTCATCGGCAGCACGGGCAAAATCAGCCGTACCGCCAAACTTGCTTGTCCATTCAACGCCGACATAGGGCGCAAATTGGCGCGAAAACTCATAGCGCAGTCGAAGTCCCAGGGCCGCATCAGACAGTCCGCTGCCCAAACCGTTGTCCACATCATCCTTGCCATACAACGTAATTTCGGCACGGGGCGCCCTCTCGGAAACGAAGTGTCGGGGCGGGAATAGAACCATTGATTGTGGTTGCCATGCGTATGGCACCGGTGAAATTGACGGGCATCTCTTCAATTACCAGATCTACTTCTCGACCGCTCAAAATCGGCGCAGAACCGGTCCGGATACTTGGGTTATCTCGTCCCCTCGCATGTAACCATCCCGGTGCCCAGGCCAAAACACCGCCGGCGGCCAATCCCTGCACGAAGCGTCGCCGAGAAAGGTTCAACGGCCTGTTTGGTCTGTTCATTCGGATTCCTCATTCTGTCATTGTGACGGGGCAATTTTTCCGAGGCTCTCAACATAATCAATGCACCCTGTCATCAACATGACCACAAGATGACAATGTTGTAATCTTTATGTCATGTGGCTGTGCGAATCGGCCCATTAGACTGAAAGGCCAGTTCAGAAGGGGAACCTGACTATGCGTCTGCTTGTAGTAGAGGACGAAGTAAAAACCGGTGATTACCTGCGGCAGGGCCTGGCCGAGGCCGGCTTTCTGATCGTGCTCGCGCGCAATGGGTTGGATGGACATCATTTGGCCATGACGGAAGCTTTTGATCTGATCATTCTCGATGTGATGCTGCCCGATATGGAGGGCTGGCGCATCGTGCAATCCCTACGCGAGGCGGGACACCAGACCCCGGTATTGTTTCTCACGGCACGCGACAGCGTGGATGACCGTGTCAAAGGACTGGAACTGGGTGCTGATGATTATCTCGTCAAGCCTTTTGCATTTTCAGAGCTGCTGGCACGGGTGCGGACACTCCTGCGCAGGGGAACGGTACCTATGCTCACCGATCATTTGCAGGTGGCGGATCTGATACTGGATCTACCACGGCGCCGGGCCAGTCGTGCCGGCACAAAAATCATACTCAGCCAAAAAGAATTTGCCTTGCTGGAACTATTTGTGCGTCGCCAGGGGGAAGTATTGCCACGCTCCTTGATTGCTTCCCAGGTGTGGGACATGAATTTTGACAGTGACACGAACGTAATTGATGTCGCTATTCGTCGCTTACGCGCCAAAATCGACGACAACTTCGAGCCAAAACTCATCCACACCGTTAGGGGGATGGGTTACAAACTCGATGTGGAAAACGATGATGCGTAGAAAAAAATCGTGCCCCAGCCCACTCACGTTGCGGGTCCTGGCGTTTGTGACCCTGGCAACTGGTCTCAGTCTGGTGTTGAGTAGCCTGCTAGTGTTGCAGTCGATCCGAGATCACTTTGCGGAGCAGGATGTCGACGAGCTACGCACCATCGTTCAATCCATAGAGCACACTCTTAGTACTGCACTGGAAAACGGCGCCTCCATAGAGGAGTCCCTGGCAAGGGCCGTTGCCGGTCATCATGGGGTTTATTTTCAGGTGGAAGATGACGATGGTACCTTGTTGTTTCGCACTCCCGGAATTGACTTTTTTGACGGGGCTGCCGCGCTGTCACCGGTGCGCGTCATCGATGAAGACCATGTTTCCGTGTGGGCCAGCGGCGGCAAAAATTTTCGAGGCGTGGTCACCACTCTGACAGCAAGGTCGGAAATCTATCGAATCACTGCCGCTATCGATCTTGATTTTCATCTGTTTTTTCTGCACAGCTTTCGCAATAGCCTATGGCTGATCATGCTCGGAACCGGGGCCATCACACTGCTGGCTGCCTGGTTTGGCATCCACCAGGGGCTTTTGCCGTTGAGGAGTTTGAGTGAGGGTATGCGCAAGATTCAGACTAATCACCTTGATGAACGCCTCGACGCGGATACCTTGCCCACTGAACTCAGGGAATTGGCCGTGTCGTTTAATCAAATGATTGGACGCCTGGAAGAAGGGTTTGAGCGCCTATCACACTTTTCAGCCGACATCGCGCATGAACTGCGGACGCCGCTGACGAACCTGATTACCCAAAGTCAGGTTGGTCTCAGCAAACCGCGATCAGCGGATGAATACCGTGAATTGCTGTATTCCGGCCTGGAGGAGCAAGAACGGATGTCCAAAATGGTTAGTGACATGCTTTGGCTGGCGAAGAGCGATAACGATTTGATCAAACCTGTATTTGTCCCATTAGACCTGACTCAAGAGTTTAAAGAGCTGTTCGAGTTTTTTGATGCACTGACAACGGAACATCAGGTGCAACTGGTGTTGGAAGGTAACGCTCCCGTCGTGAGAGGTGACCGCGCGCTACTGCGCCGAGCGTTCTCGAACCTTCTATCCAACGCCATACGCTACACCCCACACGGAGAAATCATTAGAATCCACTTGTCAGTGGATGAAGGCGCACATGCCACCGTTTCAATTGCCAATCCCGGCGAGGATGTTCCAGCCGAGCATTTGCCGAAACTATTTGATCGATTTTACCGGGTAGACCCATCCCGCCAGCGACAAAGTGAAGGTACCGGCCTGGGGTTGGCCATCACCAAGGCTATAGTGGAGTCTCATGATGGGGTTATCAGTGCGCAATCCGGGAACGGAACCACTTGTTTCGTTGTTTCGCTTCCCTCTCGCTAGTCTGATTTATATATAGAGGTGTTCTCCAGGAACGGGGTCTCACGCGTTCATCAGAGCTGTTGGCTTTGCGTGACCTACTTTTCCCCAGATATCGGTCTATTAAACACTCCAGACCGGGGGATATCCTCAACCTGCAGCGTGACCTTGAGGAAACCCTGAGACAGAGAATCAAGAATTCAACGGAAAAAGTGAGCTGATGACAGAAAAAATTGCAGCGCTTACCGGTCAGAAAGCAGATATTCATAAAGAAGTGGCTGTGTTATCACGGGTTTGGGTGGCGCAAAAAAAACCGCGCAGAATAGAGGCGCTTTTGACTGATGAGACAAGGTGATCCTTCAGGAGAAGGCGGCAATTCAAGGACAATTTAAACAGCTACAGGCATCGCTTTGACCCTAATATCGTGCGGCTGCGCAGTTTAAATTACTAACTGGATGCGTCACTCTGCGTAATTGGAAGAGAGGCCACAGAAAGCGGTATTGGACGGTTTACAAAATTTCTCCGGTGGCCATTTTTCATCTCAGCCCAATGACAGGCTAGCTGCAAATAAGTGCCTATTTTTTAAATCCGGTTGAAGAATCCTCGAAAATGAAAAGTCACTGGCAGCAGCCCTTGGTTTGTGACGAGAGCTGTATGGGTGGGCAGGCTGTTGTTCCGTAAGAGCAATACACACAACAATCGCCCGTTTTGGGCTTCAGCACAGCGTGACACTGCTCACACTCATAGAACCACTGGCAGGCATCTGTCGGCATGGTTTCCCGTTTCTTGAGCCCGCATTCCGGGCAGGTAATGTCGGATTCCAGAATAACATCCTGCACCATGACTAATCCTGTTTGATCTCGGTAGACGGGTACCCGGCATCTTCGGTGGCCTTGGTGAGCAGGCTCACACTCGTTTTTTGATCGTCATACACAACAACGGCGGACTTTGTTTCGTAATCTACGTTGGCCTGCGTTACACCCTCCACCTTTTCCAGGGCTTTGCGCACGGTGATGGGACACATCGCGCAATTCATGCTCGGTACCGACAATTTCACGGTGCGCGAGTCGGCCCACGCCGTAGTGACAATACTGCTCATAAGCAAGACGAACATTAAAAGTTGTTTCATACCATATCTCCTAAGCGAACCACGCCAGCCAATAGGGACTAAAAATCAGCAGCAGTGCCACAACCGTAAAAATCCAGAAGATTACTTGATAGCGCTGGCGATTTTTGGGAAGAGCACACACGCTGCCTTCTGGACAGTGCTCAATAGGTCGATGGACCTGCCAACCGGCCCACAAGTAAAGCACGACCACAACGGCGATGAAGTAGGGTCTGAAAGGCTCAAAGGCAGTTAACGTACTGATCCAGGAGCCGCTAACGCCCAGTAACAACAAAACAAAGGGGCCAGCACAACACAGACTTGCACCAATGGCAGCGGCCATACCTCCACCCAATAACCAGGCAGGCGAATTTTTCTTCATATCGAAATACCTCTGAGAGGCAGTGTAAACTCCGTACCACACTACGGAGTCAAGTAAGGCGGCGACCTGCCGGGACAAGAGAATCAATAATGGGGCAGGAAGTGGAGTCAGAATTGGATTGGCACGAAGAAATGAGACCTTTCAGGCTCTTCTCCAGACGCTTCAGGTTTTTTATTTTAGCCTGCACGATGTCGAGCTTATGTTCGGCCAAGTGCTGAACCTCGTGACAAGACCCAATGCTTAATTCAATCAGCGCATCGATCTCTGAAAGGGTAAAACCCAGGTGCTGGGCACGCTTAATGAACAACACTTTGGTCAGCGTTGCTTCCGGATATTGCCTGTAGCCCCGGAGCGGCGTATTCGGCTGTTCGATAAGATTTTGCCGTTCGTAGTAACGGATTGTTTCGACATTCACGCCTGCGGATTTGGCAAGCTGGCTGATGGTATACATGATGGCTCGCAATGACCGTACCTAAGTACAGAGAATTATAGTCTTGTGGCCACGACAATTAAATGTGTTGGATGTGGGGGGCGCGGAAACATACGGTTTGAGGTGGATACGCGAGGGCGAAACCGTAAGTTTCTGTTCAAATGCCCCCGCTAGGCCAAGATTGCAAAATGATGTCGAATTGGCCGTAAAGTCGCTTGAACCCTATCTTGCAGAACTCGAATCAATCAATTCATACAGTGATTTATTGCTGGTGGATAATGAGCTGCTGACGTTGATGGAAGCG